>SSGY01000049.1 GCA_008017145.1 Neisseriales bacterium | reverse complement strand
CCATTGCTTACTATTTAGAGTAGGAAACCAATAGCCATTTTTTACACGTAAGATAATTAGTAGCAAACTTGCAGAAATTAAATAGCGTAAAAAAGCGACCAAATATGGATCGCTTGCTTCTGCTGCTGGTTTTGCGACATGATACAAACCAGCCCAGAGCAATAAAGCCAGACAAAGTTGAACATAATATTTAAATTGTGATTTAGTTTTCATTAATTATCTATACTTTTATATATTTTCTGATCGAACAGTTGATGCCACCTTGGCTAATAAAATCATTCTGCATTACCAGTTCCCAATTATTAAAATCAACCTCAGGAAACCACGCACATGGATCAGTAACGGGGAAATCAACATAGGTTAAATGGAGAGTAGTTGCATATTGCAGCGTTTGCTTAAATATTTCACCGCCACCAATAATACACAGCTCAATAGCATCAGAATTGGCTGCAATAGCCTCTTCTATACTTGAGTAAACTTCTACACCTTGATGCTGAAAATTACTACGGCTAATCACAATATTTTTACGCCCTGGCAGTACTCGCCCGATTGACTCAAAGGTTTTTCGTCCCATAATAATCGGTTTGCCAAGAGTAACTTGCTTAAAATATGCCAAATCTTCAGGTATCGACCATGGTAATTGATTATTTGTGCCAATTACGCGCTCGTGATTCATTGCAACTACCAGACTTATCTCTTGTTTCATTATCTAATCCACATCAAATTTATACCGCAACTGGTGCTTTAATCGCAGGATCAGCCTCATAACCAATCAATTCAAAATCGCTATACTCAAAATCAAAGATTGATTTAATTGCTGGATTTATTTTTAGCCACGGTAATGCTTTTGGTGTGCGCGATAATTGTAGGTTTACCTGCTCCAAATGATTGGAGTAAATATGTACATCCCCAAAGCTATGAATAAACTCGCCTACTTCCAGATCACATACCTGAGCGATCATCATCGTAAGTATTGCATAACTGGCAATATTGAATGGTACGCCCAAAAACACATCTGCCGAGCGTTGATATAATTGGCACGAAAGTTTACCATTATTCACATAAAACTGAAAAAATGCATGACATGGTGCCAATGCCATTTGCGAAAGTTCGCCAACATTCCATGCTGAAACAATAAGTCGCCGTGAATCTGGATTAGATTTAATCTCATCAATTACCCAACTGATTTGATCAATAACTTCTCCGTTAACACCTTGCCAACTGCGCCATTGTTTACCATAAACCGGGCCTAGTTCACCGTTGGGATTTGCCCACTCATTCCAGATCGAAACACCATTCTCAACTAAGTATTTAATATTAGTATCACCACGTAGAAACCATAACAGCTCATGGATGATGGACTTGAGATGAACTTTTTTGGTGGTAACTAATGGAAATCCAGCGCTTAAGTCAAAACGCATTTGGTAACCAAAACATGAAATTGTTCCAGTTCCAGTTCGGTCATGTTTTTCTTGTCCATTATTTAGGACATGGCGTAATAGATCATGATATTGTTGCATTGCTTATCTCTCTTTTAGTTTAATTTTTCATTTTTTATTAATTCAAATATTTGTATTGTCGTTGGTAATAATGGTTCTGGTCGTATATCATTATTTAGATTACACCAGCAAAACTGCTGCCCTTCAAGAGCTTGAATTTTGCCCACCCATTCATTAACCACAATTAAATCAAGGCGCGCCAGCCCATGTGGATATTGATGTTCAACATTACCAATTAAGTGCATATCATCTGTTTTAACAATAATTCCAAGTTCTTCATTTAACTCACGTGCTAACGCCATAAATGCATCTTCACCCGGCTCGAGTTTACCGCCGGGAAACTCCCAGTGTCCAGCTAAAACCTTACCCTCTGGTCGAGAAGCTAATAAAACTTCGTTACTCTCTGCTTGGTACAATATCCCCAAACAAGCATTAATTACTGTATTCATAAATTAATTTGCCTCAAATTCTTTACGGACGAACGGTAACATAAAACGGATGCCTTGTGGATGATCTACCACCATATCCGTCAGAGGAACATAGCCCATCACCAGAAAATCCTGATTAGGCACAGTGATCATTTTCACATGAGGAGAACCTTGTTTGTTCATTGCCACATATGCTGTTTCACTGGATAAACGCGGAACAATCGAGTCAAATTCAAAAGCCAGTAAACTAATTGGAGTTTGTGCCTGCCAATTATAAATATCTGCGTTACTTAATGAGCTAATAAAATTATTATTTTCAAGTAAACTTGCGCTTGCTAATGCCTGCACCGAATTATTGCCATTACTATAACCATTTGTTTTAGCGGCTTGAAGTAGTAAATTGTACTTATACCAATCATTAGCATTAGTTTGTAATACTTCTGAAATAGTAAGCTCACTTTCACCTAATTTGCAAGCATTACACTTGGCAAACTCCGAATTATACACTGTTTGCGGATTAAAATTGCTGCTCTCAGGATTAAAGCTCAGGTACGCATTCATCGTGTTAGCAAAAAACCCAGGTTTAGCAAATGCCGAAACCCAGCTATTATTTACATAATAAGGTGAGCTTTCAGAATACGTAACATTGGCAAACATAAACGGCAACATTACTCGCGATACATTATATGCACCAACGACAGGGACCGTTTTTTGCAATTTAAAACCGTTATTTATTAGATAGATCTTATTTTCCTCTAATATCTTAGTGCTCCATAAGGCATAAGAGCCACCTTCAGAATAACCGCTGATAAATAGCTTGGTTTTACCATTTACTTGCTCAAAAGCATCATCTGCAATCATATCCTTTAGTAACGGTAACATGTAAATACCGCTTTTGGCATTCACTTCCGGGTAAGTTACGTAAGGATGGGGATGGCGTGCATCTACCCCCATGCCTGGCAAATCAGGTAATAATACCACATAACCAGCACTAGCCAAAGTTGCCGCAGTTAAGCCACTTAAAACAAAAGGATCAGTTTTAAAATTAGATGGAATATTGCGTTTGTCAAGCACGGTATAATGATAAAAAATCACTACTCCTTTTAATTTCTCATTGCTAATCGGTATCAATACCGCACCAGATAAAACTGAGTTAGCGCCATTTACCGCTTCGCTGGTGTAGTAAACTTTGTAACCTTTGATACTAGTAATCGCTGGGTTAATTAATCCTGATTCGTTACCAATATCTAAACCCGCGTACTGTTTGAGATTTTCGATATTACGAGTACAGTTATACCCATAAATACCATCACAAACAAAACTCTTATAGTAATTGTAAAGCTTCTCTGGCTTATAGTTGACAATTTCCGACTCATAAATTAATTTACCAAAACTGGAATTAAGTGCTATTTGCGGATAACTACGCGATTCAATATATGGCTGGTAATATTGACTGGATTCAAACTGCTGTCCTGCAATTGTACTTTGCTGGGCTTGGCTCTCCATCGCAATGGCATTAAAATTTATACCAATGCCAAGAAGCAAGAATAGTACACTAATAAAATTAATTTTCTCTAAGCGCATCTTACTGTAAACTCTGAACAACTGAGGCACTTTCATCAAATTGATTTCTAGCAAATAATAACATAAAATTTAACCCTTGCGGATGATCTACTTCTGTATCAACAAATGGTATTACACTATCAACTTTAAAGTTTTGATTTGGAATTATCGTTATTTTTAAGGAACTAGAACCTTGTTTTGCCATTGCTTCATAGGCAACTTCTGAATTTAGTCGCGGAACGACCGAATCATAGGCATAGCTTAAAAAGTTAATTGGTGTATTTGCCTTCCAATTGTATATATCGGCTGAAGCTACCTGATCTTTAAAATTAGAACTATTTAAAATCTCGGGATCAGCCAAATTAATAATTGAGTTGCTTTCATTGGAGTAAGCTGATTTTTTTGCTGCAGCATAGAATAATTTATATTTAGTCTTTTCTACTACTGAAGCCTGCAGCAACCCTGCTATATCATAAGTTTTTCCATCAACTGAACAACCATGACACTCAGCAAACTCTTCATTAAATACATTACTTTCAACATGATTAAATGCCGCGTAAGAATTTAGCATATTGGCAATTAGTCCCGGACGAGCGAATGATGTAACCAAGGTATTATCAACAAAATAAGGCGCGGTTTTATCAGTATTTATATTCGCCAACACTGAAGGTAGTGTAACTTTAGATAAATTATAGACTCCGTCAATTGGTATCGTTTTAGTTAATTTAAAGCCTAAGCTTGAGATAAATGATGAATTATCCTGAATAATTTTGGCAGCCCATAAAGAATATGCGGCACCCTCAGAATAGCCACTCAGATATAAGGGAATCTTGTTGCTATCAAGTTTATAATGCAATTCAGGTTGAATCCGCGGCAGTAAATTTAACATGTATAAACCGCTTAAGGCATTTTCTATAGGATATAATAAATATGGGTGTACTGCTGCCCTATCATCGCCAAGCCCTAAATAATCAGGCATCAGCACTACATAGCCATCACTAGCGAGGGTTGCGGCAATATTTTTACTTAAATGAAACTCATCTTGTTCAAAGTTGGACGGGACATTATCTTTATTTAGCACTGTATAATGATAAAATACAATCACACCTTTTAACGGCTGTTCCGACTGAGGAATTAGTACAGCACCAGAGACTGGATGTGCTATTCCATTCATATCTGGAGTAGTATACGTAACCTTATAGGCATCAATTTGGCTAAATTGTTGCCCGATTAAACCTGATTCGCTATTTAGGTCAATACCTGCGTATTGCTGAATATTCTTGAGATTAAATTTACAATTAGACCCATATAAACCCTTACAAATCGTTGTGTGATAGAGTTTATACAAGCTTACACTATCATAGCTGGCAATCATTGATTCACTAAGTAAACTTCCAAAAGCACTACTAAGTTTTACTTTAGGATATGGTTTACTCGCGATATATTGATTTAAATTAGCTGGCTCAACATAAAGATCAAGTGTCGAGCTTTGGTCGGCATTAACCAGCGCATAATTCAGACAAATTAAACTAAATAGAGCTTTTTTTAGCTGCATTATTACTTATTCCAGATTTTTTTGTATTTATCCAACAATTGCTCATCACTCTCAATATGATTTTTATCTAAATCAATACATGCCACAGGACAAACTATTTGACATTGTGGCTCATCATAGTGCCCAATGCACTGCGTGCATAAATCAGGGTTAATTTCGTAAATTTCAGCACCTTGAGTTATTGCTTTATTTGGACATTCTGGCTCACAAACATCGCAGTTGATACATTCTTCAGTAATATATAATGACATAATTATTCCTTTTTACTCAACAAAGCATAATTGACACTTCCGGCTTTACTTTGTTTTAAAATATTAAATTGACTTAATTCTGGTATATTTTGATGGTATTCAATATAAATCACCCCATTAACAGTCAGATGCTCGCTAACTATCTGCAAGCTCTCTGCCAGTAAATTGTTGCTATAAGGAGGATCTAGAAAAATCACATCAAATTTAAGAGTGTTACTCACTAAAAATTTTAATGCGTCATCATTAACCACCAGACAATTTTCAGCGCGCAATAATTTTACATTATCTTTTAGTTGCTGCGTAACTTTGGCTGATTTTTCAACCATTACCACTTTAGCAGCATTACGTGATACCGCTTCAAACCCCAGCGAGCCACTCCCCGCAAACAAATCCAGACACACTTGTCCAGTTAAATCTTGCCCTAGCCAGTTAAATAAAGTTTCTTTCACCCGATCTAAAGTCGGACGTAACCCATCTTGGTCTAAAACGGCCAATTGGCGTGAACGGTGAGTACCACCTATAATACGTATTTTTCCCATATCACCTGCTATATATAATTTTCCCTACTCGATCAATATGTTCTTTAAGCTCGATATTTTCAACATGTTCATAATCCGTGACATCAAACTTATACGGAGTGGCTAATTCATCCAAGCCAGTGATTATCACACCTAAAAGATTTTTACATTCACCATAGATTGCTAAATCAATATCTGATCCACGCCAATAGGTACCCATTGCCCGCGAACCATATATTTTGACTAATTTAATCTCTGGATATTGTGCCAAAAAGCTCTTAATTTGACTCAATGTCCGCTCTGTAAGATCAAATTGTTCCATCAAAATTTGCCTTGGAGAAATTCAGCTAATCGCATAAATCCAACCACATAAGCATTAGTAATATTATGAACAATTTGCGCCGCTACCTTTTCATCATAACTATGTGAAGTAGAATTGCGAGCATCCATCATATCAATCCATAATTGCCCATCTTCAATAACTCCGGCAGCAAAACCTTCCTTGATTGCTTCGCGCGGTAACCAGGCTTCAACACCATTGTATTTTAGATAGTCCTTAACTACTTTCCAACCGAGTTCAAACGTGAACTCAAAGGTCTGGATTAACGCCATTTGATAAAGTTGATTATCTGGCTCATTATCTACCGCTAGTTTAGCTTGATTCAGGCGCATCAATGCCTTAGTATAATTAGCAAATCTTTGCTGCCAACGAATATTAGTTGATTGACTCATATTTTTTT
>SSGY01000085.1 GCA_008017145.1 Neisseriales bacterium | reverse complement strand
TATACTCAAACAGATTGGAAATACTGGTAGGCGCCAAGTGACGTAGCTTACTCCCCCGTAAGTGAGGAGCTTGGCAACGACCCAGTATGATGAATCTGTTTGAGTATATAACTTCATATTCGGGAAATTAACCAATTAGCTAAGAATATTTATGTTAGGAAATTTCATGAATTCCGCAACTTTGATTTTAGATAACGGTAGCCATTTCACCGCCGTTGCGCATAATTTAGCCCACGAGCAAATTAGTGGCGAAGTGGTATTTAATACTGGAATGACTGGCTATGAAGAAACTTTGACCGATCCATCTTATGCTGGGCAAATTTTAGTTTTTACCTACCCATTACTCGGTAATTATGGAGTTAGTAGCGCGCAAAACTGGGAGTCGATGCAAATCCAAGTTAAAGCAGTGATTTGTGCCAATTTAATTCATGAAACCGCACATCATGACTGTGAACATTCCCTATTAGATTGCCTACATAAACAAGGCATTCCTATTTTAAGTGGAATTGATACCCGTGAACTGACTAAAGTTTTACGCGATAACGGTACGATGAATGGGCAAATTAAACTAGCTAGCACAGCTATATCAGCTCAAAATCACCCCACAAGTGCAGAAAATTTTGTAGCACAAGTTTCAACTAAAGAAATCAGCTATCATGGCACAGGTAAATACAAAATCTTGCTGGTGGATTTTGGGGTTAAGCAAAATATAATTCGTTCCTTGCTAAATTTCAATGTAACGGTTAAACAAGTGCCATTTGACTATGATTACAGTCACGAGCAATGTGATGGCATTTTGCTCTCCAATGGTCCAGGCGACCCCAAAGCTTGTAACCAAAGTATCGCAATTCTCAAAGCAGCGTTAGAAAATAATATTCCAATCTTTGGGATTTGTCTGGGTTCACAGTTACTTGGTTTAGCCGCTGGCGCGGATACCTATAAATTAAAATTTGGTCATCGCGGACAAAATCAGCCAGTGCAGGATACGCAAAGTTTACGTTGCTATCTAAGTTCACAAAATCATGGTTATGCCCTGTGTCACAATAGCTTACCCGATGATTGGCAAATTACATTTACCCATTTGCATGATAATAGTATTGCTGGTATCAAACATAAAAGTAAGCCATACTCAGCAGTACAGTTTCACCCAGAAGCTGCAGCAGGTCCACATGATACCGCGTTTTTATTTAATGATTTTATCCAGCAAGTTATCACGGGAGCATCACAAAAATGAGCAAAATATTAGTTATTGGTTCGGGCGGCTTAAGAGTTGGGCAAGCTGGTGAATTTGATTATTCTGGTTCGCAAGCAATTAAAGCCTTCAAAGATGATGGGCATCAGGTAGTTTTGGTAAATCCAAATATTGCTACCGTGCAAACCGATAAAAACATGGCGGATAAAACCTATTTTGTGCCTTTGCAAATTAAGGAACTTGAGCAAATTCTAATTGAAGAAGAAATCGAACTACTGGCATTAGGTTTTGGTGGACAAACTGCGCTTAATCTAGGCTTGGAATTACATAAAAGCGAAATTTTGCAACAATACAATATCGAGGTGTTAGGTTCATCAATATCCTCTATTTTAGCCACCGAAGATCGTGAACTTTTTCGTGATACCCTCCTAAAACATCAAATCAAAACACCAATCAGTAAATTAGCAACTACTTGCGAACAAGCAGTTTCGATGGCACAGGAAATTGGCTACCCGCTAATGATGCGTTCAGGATTTTCACTTGGTGGACTAGGCTCAGGTAAAATTAGCTCCGAAGAAGAATTAATCACTAAAGTAACTCAGGCACTCAGTGTTACTCCGCAAGTTTTACTTGAAGAATATCTGACTGGTTGGAAGGAGTTTGAATACGAAATCGTCCGTGATACGGCGGGTAATGCACTAACTATTTGCAATATGGAAAATCTTGATCCGATGGGAATCCATACTGGAGAAAGCATAGTGGTTGCCCCAGCACAAACATTAAATGACCGAGAGCATCAACAATTACGCGACGTAGCTCTTCAGGCTGCCGAGATTTTCGCAATTATTGGTGAATGTAATATTCAATTTGCTCTAAATCCAATAAACGGTGATTATCGGGTAATTGAAATGAACCCACGCCTATCGCGCTCTTCAGCTCTCGCATCCAAAGCAACTGGTTATCCCCTTGCCTATGTTGCAGCTAAATTATGTCTGGGTTATCAACTCTACCAGATTCGCAATCATATGACTGCAGCAACCAGTGCATTTTTTGAACCCGCACTGGATTATATTGTGGTAAAAATTCCGCGGTGGGATACTCATAAACTCCGTGAAGCTGAACGTAAAATTGGCAGTGAGATGAAAAGCGTTGGAGAAGTAATGGCAATTGGTCGGAGTTTTCCAGAAGCATTACAAAAAGCAGTACAGATGCTTAATATCGGTGCTTCATGTTTGCTGGATTATCCACAGCAAATTGCTAATTTAGCCGATGAGCTCGAATATGCCACCGATAGAAGGATTTTTGCACTCTACCAATGGTTTAAACAAGGCAATAGTGTTACTCAAGCTACACAACTATCGCATATCGACCCATGGTTTCTCAATCAAATCCAGCAAATTGCAGATTTTAGCAATGAGCTTGCGAAGCAAGAACTAAACGCAGCTAATTTATTGAGCGCCAAACAATTAGGGCTCAGTGACAAAGCAATTGCGGAGCTTCATGATTTAGATGAATTAGCCATCCGCGCATTACGTCTTAAATATGGTGTGCAGCCAGTTGTTAAACAAATTGATACGGTTGCGGGTGAATTTCAAGCCCAGAGTAATTACTTGTACCTAACTTATCATGGAACACATCATGATTTAGTTCCATCGTCCGAACATATCTGTATCTTGGGTTCTGGTCCATATGCCATTGGTTCATCGGTGGAGTTTGATTGGTGCACGGTTAATTTAGCTCGTGAATTACGCAAAGCACAACAAAAAGTAATTATCATAAACTCCAACCCTGAGACGGTCTCAACTGATTATGACGAATCCGAACGGCTCTATTTTGAACCATTATCACTGGAGCGGGTGGCTGATATTTTGGAATTTGAAAATCCGCACGCTACGGTAGTAAGTGTCGGCGGGCAAGCCGCCAATAATTTGGTACTACCATTGAGTAAATTAGGTCATAAGTTACTGGGAACCAGTGCGGTAAATATTAACCAAGCCGAAGATCGGCAATTATTTTCGCAATTACTCCACGATGCCGAAATTGATCAACCGCGTTGGATTAACGCCACCACTAGTCAACAGATTATTGATTTTGTAACCGAAGTAGGTTTCCCAGTAATCGTGCGTCCGTCCTATGTTTTATCTGGTGCGGCAATGAAAGTTGCAACTAACCACGAAGATTTAGAGCAATATTTAGCCACCGCACTAAAAGTCTCGCCAGCTAATTCGGTAGTAGTCTGCCAATTTATTAGCGATGCTGCAGAAATCGAAGTTGACGGCGTAGCAGCAAATGGAGCAATTGTTTTTAGCGCAATTGCCGAACATATCGAAAATGCAGGTGTTCACTCAGGTGATGCAACTTTAGTTTACCCCGCACAAAATTTAGCGCCAGAGGTAATTAAAAAAATCAATACTATTGCTAGCAAAATTGTTGCAGCGCTAAATATTCACGGACCATTCAATATGCAATTACTGCTTAAAGACAAGCAGCTCAAAGTTATTGAATGTAATGTGCGGGCTTCGCGTTCATTTCCTTTCATCTCCAAAGTTAGCGGCTACAATTTAATTGAATTAATCACTAGAGTATTTCTGAATCCGCAAGCAGTAGAACCAATAGCGCCGCCACAACTCAACCATCTTGGCGTGAAAACCCCGGTATTTTCCTATAACCGTTTCAAAGGTTGTGATCCGGTTGCACAGGTTGAAATGTCATCAACTGGTGAAGTTGCTTGCATTGGTACAGATTTACTAACTACCTTTTATCGCTCATGGCAAGCAGCTGGACAAACGATAAATGGCAAACGTTTACTAATCGGTGCACCTCAAAGCGCACTGCAAAAGTTAGCACCATCACTGACTGAACTACATAAGCAAGGTTGGCTAATCAGTGCGGATAATTCAACCTGTAACGAACTAAATGCTAAGGCTAAGAATTTTACACATTCAGTAGCCGACATACCTAGCGCAATCAAACAGCAACAATTTGATTTAGTTATTAATATCCCTGAGAATGTTTATGATTCACACCAAGATCAGGAACAATTTACTATCCGTCGTCAAGCAATTGATTATCATATCCCCTTGATAACTAATTTGCAATTGGCTAATTTAATTTTACAATGTCTAATTTTGGAGTAACACCATGAGTTCAAATTTACGTCAAGAATACCCGGATTATTTCCTTGATATTTATGGTCAGGTTGACTTCGTGCCAGTGCGTGGAGTTGGCTCACGTCTTTATGATGCCAATGATAAAGAAATTATCGATTTTGCAGGTGGGATTGCAGTGAATGCCCTCGGTCATGCTCACCCAAAAATGATTGAAGCTTTAACTACACAAGCCCAAAAACTGTGGCATGTCAGCAATATCATGGTTAATCAGCCCGCTGTAGAACTTGGTAAAGCGTTGGTAAATGCCAGCGACTTTGATAAAGTATTTATCTGTAATAGCGGAACTGAAGCAGTTGAAGCGGGGCTTAAGCTTGCCAGACGTTACGGCTTGGTTAATTTTGGTGCACATAAACATAAAATCGTGTCATTTAAAAATAGTTTTCATGGACGGACACTCTTTGCGGTATCGACTGGCGGGCAAAGCAAGTATAGTGCCGATTTTGCACCGTTACCCACAGGAATAGTTCATGGTGAATTTAATGATTCAACTAGTGCTGAAGAGTTAATTGATGAGAATACCGCAGTAGTGATTGTTGAAGTAATTCAGGCGGAAGGTGGAATTATCCAAGCATCAACAGAGTTTCTGCTCAAGCTTCGTGAGCTGTGTGATAAGCATCAGGCAATTTTAATGTTTGATGAAGTTCAAACTGGAATCGGACGAACAGGTAAACTCTTTGCCTATCAGCATTATCCAATCCAAGCAGATCTGATTAGTATCGCCAAAGCTCTGGGTGGCGGCTTTCCAATTGGTGCAATTTTAGTAAAAGAGCAATTTAGCTCAGGTTTTGCTATTGGCTCGCATGGTACAACTTTTGGCGGTAATCCACTAGCGTGTGCCGTTGCGTTAAGCGTATTTAATATTATCAATACATCTGAGGTTTTAACGGGTGTAACCCAGCGCGAACAGCTTTTTCGGGAGCAACTGAACTTACTAAATCAGAAGCTGAATTTATTTGATGAGATTCGCGGACAAGGATTATTAATCGGCGCAGCGCTTAAACCACAATACCACGGGCGAGCACGTGAAATCATGAATCTGGGTTTTACACATGGCGTTGCGTTACTAAATGCATCACCCAATGTAATTCGCTTTACCCCATCACTGATAATCCCAGAAGAGGATATTATGCTTGGTATGAATCGTTTTAAGACTACATTACACAAGTTTAGTGCAGAATAAGTCAGTTAAATTAGAAAGAAACAACGCAGATATAAGTCATGCGTTGTTTTTTTATTAGCAAAACACTAGATTAGAAACTTAATAAATAAACTGCCGAAGCACTGCCATTCGCAGTATATGCATAAACATTTCCATTGTACCCAGCAGAGAAATTATAAATTTGTGAACCAGTCAAAGGATTAGGAATCGCGATATTTAGCCATGTAGTTGAACCATTTGGTAATACATAGACCTGATTACTAAAGGTGCCTACATAGATATTATTGCTGTAATCAACATAAATCACAGATACATTAGATGGAACATTAGTAAATTTAGTACTATCAGTTAGATTGGCGAACCCATATGATCCACTAGCACTACTTGTTAGAGTTGCTTCATAAACGGCACTGCTACCCTGAGTCCAAGCAACTATCGTATTAGTATTATTGCTACCTTGAGGAGTTGCGGCAATTGCATTGACTGCACCCAGAGTGTTGTACCCGCCTGTAGCTTGATATGAATTTGTGGTTACTGGTGATGATTCAAAAGTATAGCTTGCACCGGCAGCTTTAACTATTGCAGTCAAATTAACAATGGAAGCAGTGGTAAATGCGTTAGCTTCCGCGTTTGCAGGGATTATACCGACACAGACATCACCGGAGTTAGTTCCAGCAAGAAACAATGGATTATTATGGAAACTTGAGGTGGCAATCGCTGAAACTGTTGTTGCCCCCTGACCGACAACATCACGACTACCACTACCACTAGCGACACAAGAAGCCAATGAAACATATGCCTCTGACTCAACTGGCGTGCCTAACCCTGAATTATTTGAGAGCATATTATATCCAATCGATTCTGCACCAGAAACACCAGGCTGACCATAACCAACAAACATAAATTGAGTATTACCACTATTACTGGTAACCAGTCTTGCCCCGGTAGGCGCGTTGCTACCAGCACAACCATTAGCTCCAGCTTGCGGATTACCAAAGCAGATGGTGCGATTAACATTAGTTAGTGTCGCTGATTCCCAGGTTGCAGTATTACTCGTAGTGCTTAAAGGTAGCGTTAAATTAGCAGTAAAATAAACTGCAACATCACTAGGGGCTGGTGCTGGACCAAACAAGATATTAGCGGAAGTAAGCCATGCACCAATAATACTTGTACCAGTAGTCATGCTTAAATCTGCAGTTAACGGAGCAAATACCGAACCTGTCGCATTCCCAAGTAGATATAATGGATTTCCTGTTGTAGTATTAACAAACACAGAACCAGTTCCCATACCCGCACCTAAATTTTGTGCTGGTGCTGAACCAGTAGGTGCAGTAACAGAAGTTATCGTCAAAGTAGCAGCAGGCGAATTACTGCTGCCACTGCCGCCTGAATTACATGCGACTACCGCTGCAGTCAGTGTCATGGCAGTAATTAATTTTATAATATTTTCCATGGCAGATTCCCTTTTCTTGGTTAGTTTTTTCATATAAATACTTGAGAATACCTGAGCGCTCATTTTTTACACTTAAATATTTGCCTATGATTAAAAAAGCTCAAACTCTGGCAGATCAATATAATAGCAAATGATCACCAGTAACGGTTTCCCATTTCTGAAAATCTGATTCCCATTTTTGCATTGAGTGTTAAACACTATAACTGTAAGTATAGTTTTAAGCTTGTTTTTTTGTTTTCATCTATCAACAAGTGCTTTTTCGCCACATAAATTATATTCTCCTCGTCTTTGAATCTTGGACTTTGTCGAATTTCAAAAAAGACTTCTTATGTAGTTCTAACTACGCTGCGTCGTCTTTTTTATCAATCCTTCACTCTAGAGAATCAAACACTGTAAGTATATCACTACACAAGTTCTGCCTCTTTTAAATTTAATTAGGATATGAATTTGATATTCAATCAAATTTAATGCGTTACAATATAGTATTCAGTAATCGAAAAGTATTATTAGCAATGAAAAAATATTTAATTCCCATAACATTGGCTGTGGTTGTTCTTGGAGCTTATTACTTGACTAATAATTCCACAAGCACATCAAATGTACCACAAGAGAATAAACCAGATGCTAGCTCCAATATGTTTAACATGCAAGATGGAACAACTCCGACAGTCAAAAGCAAGCAAAACTCTTCATCGGTTACGACTAATGCTTCAAATATTGCTGGTTATGTCTATATTTCTAATTCGGATAGTACAACCGTATCACAGTGCCAAGTTTTACAAAATAGTGGAGCATTGGGAAATTGTGAAACTACTGGTAGTGGTTTTGTAGCACCGAATGGAATAAATCTAGTTCTTTCACAAAATATTGCTTACATAGCTAATGGCGGCTCAAATAGTATTTCATTGTGTACTATTAATCCCCAAACCGGCGCTTTTGAAAATTGTCAATTGACAGGATCTGGATTTAGTAATCCATCAGGAATTATTCTTGACCAACAAAATTCTTTTGCATATATCACTAATCAAAACAGCAACTCTGTCAGTCGTTGTGTGCTCAATTCCGGTGATGGAAGTCTAAGTAATTGTCAGCAAATACTTGACGATTTGAGTGCGCCTACTGATATCAATTTTGGCAGCAATTCGGTTGTATATATAGCCAATAGCAACAGTGACTCAATTAGCATCTGTACTTTGCATCATAAAGCAGGCACACTGGTCAATTGCCAAACCACAGGCAATTCTCTGGACTCACCACAATCTGTTACAGCTGACGCTAGCGGACAATTTGCCTATATCACAAATCAGGTTGCAAACAGCGTTAGTTTGTGTACAATCAGTACCAGCAATGGTCTTTTTGAAAATTGCACACCAACTGGTAATGGATTCAACGCCCCATCTGATTTTAGTTTTAGCGCCAGCCATAAACTCGCTTACATAAGTAATGCCAATAGCGTTTCAGTTCACCAAATTCAAAAATTGATGTCTATGTGATACCAACTAATGAAGAGTTAATGATTGCACAGAATGTTGTAGAATTATATCTAAATTAAATACTAGCGTTAACTCTGATTCCGGTTGAATGGTTAAAGTTTCCATTATAATTGTTACAGTTGGATAAAGTTCCATTTTGTTGATTTACTTGGCAAACTGAAACGCTATTGGCATTACTTATGTAAGCGAGTTTATGGCTGGCGCTAAAACTAAAATCAGATGGGGCGTTGAATCCATTACCAGTTGG
>SSGY01000200.1 GCA_008017145.1 Neisseriales bacterium | reverse complement strand
ATCGGTGGACAAAAAATGGCTGGCGAGGGCTGGCGGATGCTGGTTGAGTGTCTCTCAATCGGGCGTGCGATTTCTTTACCTGGCTGCGGTACTGCCAATGCGCTGTTATCAAGCGTAACTACTTCGGCGTATGCCTTGGTGCGTGAACAATTTAAGGTGTCTATCGGTAGTTTTGAAGGTGTAGAAGAGGGGCTAGGTAAGATCGGTGGCTTAACTTATATGATGAATGCGACTCGCCAATTTACAGTTGCTGCGGTTGATGGTGGAATCCGTCCATCGGTTGCTTCAGCAATTGCCAAATATCATTTAACTGAGAATGGTCGTACTGTCTTAAATTGGGCAATGGATATTCATGGCGGACGTGCGATTATTATGGGGCAGAATAATTATCTAGGGCGGATGTATCAGGGAGTGCCGATTGCGATTACGGTTGAGGGCGCTAATATTATGACGCGTAATCTGATGATTTTTGGGCAAGGTGCAATGCGCTGTCACCCATATATTCGTAAGATTTATGAATCACTAATGCAGGAAAATGGCTTAGCTGAATTTGATAAAGCTATTTTTGGGCATATCGGCTATTTTGCGCAGAATAAAACCCGTGCTTTATTTCATGCTTTCACGGCGGGTAAATTTGCAGCTGGATATTCTTCTCGCTTTAATAATTACTATAAACAGATTACGCGGCTATCTTCAGCGGCTGCCGTGGTTAGTGATATGGTGCTAATCGTATTAAATGGTAATATTAAAGTTAAAGAGCGAATTTCTGCTAGGCTTGGTGATGCTATGAGTTACCTTTATATGGCAAGTGCAACGCTTAAATATTTTAAAGATCAAGGTGAGCCTGCTGCTGATGAAATATTTGTTAAATGGTCATTGGAGAATTGTTTATATCTAGCGCAACAGGCGTTAGTTGATACTTTAGCTAATTTCTCTGTGCGGCCTTTGGCGAAATTTTATCGCTTTGCTTTATTTCCATATGGTTTACCACATCGTGCGCCTAGCGACTATTTGGAGCATAAGATTGCTAAGGCTTTACTTAGTGATGGTGAAACGCGTCAGCAATTTAAACGTGAAATTTATCTAAATCCAGTAATGGATGATCCGGTAGGGCGGATGGAGCAAGCTTTCCAAGCCGCTCTCGCTGCTGCACTAGTTAAAGCTAAAATTATTCAGGCAATGAAAAATAAACTTTTACCTAAAGCAAATCCAGCAAAAAATGCTGCCAAAGCATTAGAACTTGGGATAATTACGCAGGAAGAGCTTGAAAAACTGGAATTAAGCGCTAAATATACCGATGAAGTAATTCAAGTTGATGAATTTAGCCCTTATGAGCTAGGTCCAAAAAATGCCCATCCGTCTTGGAATACAACTAATTAACTGGAGATAAAGAATGAGTGATTTAGAACAAAAATTTAATGAAATGGTAACTGCAGTACGTGAAGCAACCATTGATTTTCAGCCTAACAATACTCAAAAATTAAAATTATATGCTTTTTACAAGCAAGCCACAGTTGGGGATGTTCAGGGTGAGTGCCCGAGTGTTCTAAATATGGTTGAGCGTGCTAAATGGAGTGCTTGGAATGCCATCAAAGGCTGGGATAAAGACAAAGCAATGTCTGGATACCTTGCTGTTTTTGAGGGTAAGTAGGCTATATGTCTTTAGAAGTAGTTCTGGATTATCAGTTAGTCAATACTAAAAATGGACAGGTTGGGTTTTGTCAGGTGGGTAGTGGTGCACCACTACTCCTGATTGTGGGATATTCTGGAACACTTTATCACTGGAATAAGCATTTCGTTGATGAGTTGGCTAAACATTATTGTGTCTATATGCTGGATAATCGTAAAGTAGGGTTGTCTGACTCCCGTAATGAGTATTCCATGCAAGGAATGGCGCAAGATGTGGTTGATTTTATTGAGGCTAAAGGGCTAGTTCACCCCTTAGTTTTTGGTTGGTCAATGGGCGGGATGATAACTCAGACGATTATGCAACAGTTTCCTGATTTGTTGGGTGGGGCTACGTTACTTGCGACAATGCCTCATGCCAATTATACCAGTCCTGATTTTGTTGACTTAGTTGCCAATAGCGAACATATCCCAGCAAATGAATTTCGCACCAAACTCTATGCTATGTTTTTCTCAAGACCCCCGCGCGAAATATTAAAAGATATCATCACTCAATCAGCGCCAACAATCAGCGACTACCATTATCGTTTTAATTTTGATGCTAAAGAGTTGCAAGATTATGCCGTCATGGCGTGGCATGGTGTTGATACACAAGCTTTAGAATTGATTAAACTTCCCGTACTCGTACTATGGGCGCGCAATGATTTAGTTGTGCCTCGCTCTGCTTGTGAAGCGCTGTCTAATTCAATTCCTAATGCTAAGTTAGTAGTTTATCCAGATGGCGGGCATTTTTTCCTTCATACTAACCCTAGAATGATTGCTCGAGACGTGGTAAATTTCTTTCTTGGCTAGTTGTTATTGAATTATGGTAAAATTAGCCGCTTATGTCAAAATTGTTCAGACATTAACCTAGGGTAAGCCCTCATAACCAGATAAGAATAAGATCAAGATATGCTAAAAAAATTAGTCTATAAAGTTTTTGGAACGCGTAATGAGCGTCTATTAAAACAATATTTCCGCATAGTAGTACAAATTAATGCATTGGAAAAAAATATTGCTCCGTTAAGTGATACTGAATTACAGGCTAAAACGGAAGAGTTTAAAAAACGTTATCAAGGTGGCGAAAGTATTGACAAACTTCTTCCTGAAGTTTTCGCTGTCTGTCGTGAAGCTGGTAAACGGGTGCTAAATATGCGCCATTTTGACGTACAGCTGATCGGTGGGATGGTTTTAAATGATAATAAAATTGCCGAAATGCGCACTGGTGAAGGTAAAACTTTAGTAGCGACATTACCTGCGTACTTAAATGCGATTACAGGAGATGGCGTTCATGTTGTTACTGTGAATGATTATCTGGCAAAACGTGATGCAGAAACCGTGCGCCCATTATTTGAATTTTTAGGTTTGAGCGTCGGGGTTAATTTGCCAGATATGGAACACGATGCCAAAGCTGAAGCTTATGCTTGTGATATTACTTATGGTACAAATAATGAATTTGGTTTTGATTACCTTCGTGATAATATGGTATTTGAAGCCAGTCAAAAAGTACAACGTAAATTATCTTTTGCAATTGTCGATGAAGTCGATTCAATTTTAATTGATGAAGCGCGAACTCCATTAATTATATCTGGTCCAGCTGAGGGATCAGATGATTTATATCGTGCACTAAACAGTGTGCCTCCAATGCTGATTAAGCAAGAAGCTGAAGACAGCACTGAAGGTGATTTCTGGGTTGATGAGAAGCATCATAATATCGTTTTGTCTGAAGCTGGGCATGTGCGGGTTGAAGAGATTTTAGCCGAGATGGGCTTAATTAAAGAAGGCGATAGCCTTTATAATGTCCACAATATTAGTCTCATGCATCATTTGATTGCAGCAATGCGTGCACATTACGTTTATTTCCGTGATCAACATTATGTAATTCAAGACGGTGAAGTGGTGATTGTCGATGAGTTTACCGGACGTTTAATGTCTGGTCGTCGCTGGTCAGATGGTCTACATCAGGCAGTTGAAGCTAAAGAAGGCGTTGAAATTCAGCGTGAAAATCAAACTATGGCATCCATTACCTTCCAGAATTATTTCCGGATGTATAAAAAGCTCTCTGGTATGACTGGTACTGCAGATACTGAAGCATATGAGTTTCAACAAATTTACTCTTTGGAAACTGTTGTTATTCCAACTAATAAGCCAATGCTTCGTAAAGATCATAATGACAAAATCTATATGAATGCGGAAGATAAATTTAATGCAATTATTGAAGACTTGAAGGAATGTGTGGCTAAAGGGCAACCTTCATTGGTTGGAACTACGTCGGTCGAAAATTCTGAATTATTATCAAGTATGTTAACCAAAGCTGGCATGAAGCATTCGGTACTTAATGCTAAACAACACGCGAGTGAGGCGGAGATTATTGTTCAGGCTGGATATCCAGGTAACATCACAGTTGCTACTAATATGGCTGGTCGTGGTACTGATATTATTCTTGGTGGTAATCCTAAGCCGATGATCGCTGCAGTTAGAGCAGATGGTAGCTTAAGCGCAGAAGAACAGCAAGCTAGGGTTGATGAAATCATGACACAATGGCAAGAGCGCAATGCTCTGGTTTTAGCTGCTGGTGGCTTGTATATTATTGGTACTGAACGCCATGAATCGCGTCGGATTGATAATCAATTACGTGGACGTTCTGGTCGTCAAGGAGATCATGGAGCTTCGCGTTTCTATCTTTCTTTAGATGATTCTCTATTGCGGATTTTTGGTGGGGAGCGGATGCGTGGGATGATGCAGCGCTTAGGTATGCAGCAAGGCGAAGCGATTGAACATCGTTTATTATCACGTTCAATTGAGTCTGCGCAACGTAAAGTTGAAGGTCATAACTTTGATATCCGTAAACAATTACTGGATTATGATGATGTAGCTAATGCACAACGTAAAGTAATTTATACTCAGCGTGATGAGGTTCTCACCTCTGAGGATCTATCACCAATGACCAACAACATGATTAATGGTGTAATTGGTGACTTGTATGATGCCTATATCCCACCCAAATCAATGGAAGATGCGTGGGATGTGGAAGGCTTAGAAAAGGCTCTTAAGGATGAGTATCACCTGAATTTTGCGATAAAAGCAAAGATAGAAGGAAATCCTAACCTTGATGAAAATGAGCTTCGTCAGGAGCTAGTTACTTTTGCTCTTGATAGTTATCACACCAAATTGGATAATTTCAAAGCGCGGATTTGGCTTGAAATTGGACAGTTTGCAGCAACTATGTTGCCTGATGCCCGTGAAGAGTGGAATTTAGCTGCATTAGATGGCTTTGTATTGCAAAATGGTGGTGCTAGTGAAGTTTCTTTTGTGGAGAAATTTACTGAGAATGGTACTCGTGATGATGTGATGGCGGTTTTTAACCAAGTAGCTGAAACGGTTGTTAATGCACAAGCTACACGCTTTGAACGTGGGGTTCTCTTGCAGCATCTTGATCATTATTGGCGTGATCATTTGACTCAGTTAGAGCATTTAAGGCAAGGTATTGGTTTGCGTGGTTATGCGCAAAAAGATCCTAAGCAAGAGTATAAAAAAGAATCATTCAATTTATTTGCACAAATGTTAGATGGAATTAAGCAAGATATTGTTAAAGTCCTTTTCACAGTTCGCTTACAAGGTATGGATGATGTTCCTAATGAAGATACCTTTGATGATGTTGATGAGTCGCTCGTAAGTAATATTCACCGTGAACCTTCTTCTGCTTTGGGGAACAATTCAGGTGAACAACAGCAACCGATCAGTCGTAATGCTCCATGCCCATGTGGTAGTGGCAAAAAATACAAACACTGTCACGGTACTCTAGCCTAGTAGTTTGTTATTGTTTTTTTAGACCCGCATGACAGATATCTTGCGGGTTTATTTACTTTTGAACCAATTTACGGATAAAAACAAACGTGGCATTATTTTTACTAATTATACTAGGTGTCGATTGGGCTAGTGGTTATGCTATTGCCGGCTATTGTATGACACATGGGGTTAATCCGTATGCGTATGCTTTTTGGCAATCATTTGGTCCCTTTCTTCTGCTCTTGATTATTCAAATATTACGACGTGATTTATGGTTGGGTAAATCTGGAGTGGTCTATGCATTGCTTTGTGGTATTTTTGGTATCGTTATTCCCAATTTGTTGATTTATTTTGCCGCTAAACATATTCCTTCTGGTTTGTTGACGGTGTTAGCAAATATTGCCCCAATTTTTACTTACCCTTTAGCATTAATATTTCGTGATGAGCGATTTTCTTTTCTACGTATGGGATTAATTGCTTTGGGTATAGCAGGTGTAGCAATGATAATCTTACCTTCTCAGCATGATTTGGCACTGGAGTTAGGTAATGCCTGGTTGTATCTTGCGCTATTAATTCCACTAAGCTATGCTTTTAGTGCCGTTTATTTGTCGCGTTTTCATCCTGGACAGGGTAGCGTTTTAAATTATGCTTTATGGATGCTAATGGTCTCCACTTTGTGCGTAAGTATCTTGGCTGTAATTAATCGTGGTTATTACGAGTTGACATTGGGTGATACTAATTCCCTGTTGATTGTTTTAGAAATATTACTATCAACAATTGGCTACGTTCTATTGTTTTTTATACTTCGAATGGTTGGTTCAGTCTATTACTCACTGGTCAACGCAGTAGCCGTGATTACTGGTGTGATTTATGGTTATTTTATCTTTGGGCAGCAATTTAGCTGGCTCACAATTGTTGCGGTTATAGTAATACTTTTTGCTATTTTAGTTTTGACCTATACGCAAAAGAATTGGATTGCACGTAGTGAAGTATAAGTGTTAACTAGCCCCTGAAAGATTTACAGTTTGCTTTGAAATTTGCTAGCGAGAAAAAATATTAAGTAATCTATAGTAATAATATTGAGAATGGAAATAATATGTTGAAATTTGAACTTCTAAAAAAAGATGGTCATGCACGCTTAGGGCGTGTGCATCTAAATCATGGTGTGGTAGAAACTCCGATTTTTATGCCCGTTGGTACTTACGGTGCAGTTAAAGCAATGTCGCCTTTTGAACTAGAACAGTCTAATGCGCAAATTATCTTAGGAAATACTTTTCATTTATGGTTACGTCCAGGCTTAGATGTTATTGGTAAATTTGGTGGGCTACATAAATTTAATGGCTGGAATAAACCAATACTAACTGATTCAGGTGGTTTTCAGGTATTTAGTCTTGGTAAATTACGCAAAATTAAAGAAGAGGGTGTGCATTTTCAAAATCCGATTGATGGTTCAAAATTATTCTTATCTCCTGAAAAATCAATGGAAATTCAAACGGTACTTAATTCTGATATTGCGATGATTTTTGATGAGTGTACTCCATACCCCGCTGATTATGCAACTGCACGAGAATCAATGGAGCTTTCATTACGTTGGGCAGAGCGTTCACGTAAGGCATTTGATGAATATAAAAATCCGAATGCTTTATTTGGCATTATTCAAGGTGGAATGTTTAATGATTTACGTCAAAAATCATTGACTGAACTGATGAATATCGGCTTTGATGGCATGGCAATTGGCGGACTTTCGGTTGGTGAACCTAAAGAAGAGATGGAGCGGATGCTGGATGAAATGAAGGATATGTTACCCGAACACAAACCGCATTATTTAATGGGGGTTGGCACACCTGAAGACTTGGTTTATGGAGTGAGCAAAGGGATTGACATGTTTGATTGTGTTATGCCAACCCGCAACGCTCGTAATGGCTGGCTATTTACCCGCTTTGGTGATGTAAAAATCAAAAATGCACAGTACAAAGATGATACTCGTCCACTGGATGAAAGCTGCAGCTGCTATACTTGTCAAAATTTTTCACGTGCATATTTGCATCATTTATTTAAAATTGGTGAAATTTTGGGTGCGCGACTAAATACAATTCATAATATTCATTATTACCTAACGCTAATGAGCGAGATTCGCGAAGCGATTAGTCAAGGGCAGTTCAGTAGTTTTACTGAGCAATTTTTGGCTAACCGCCAGATCTTGAAAAAGCAGAAATAAATTGTTTTAAAACACGTAAGCTGCAGTCATCAAGATTGCAGTTGGAGTTGTGGTTAGGTTAGAATTGTTGTTATTTGGCGCAGCTCCGTAGTTGATGTATTCAAGTCTAACAAATGTATTTGTTTCAGGAATATTTACTTTAACTCCAGCACCATATTCAAAATTAGTTGTTGAGTTACTGATTAGTTGATTATACCAGCTACTATTTAAGTTAGCAGAGACGGCATCAACACCGAGACGCACAAAAATGGTTATTGGTGTTGCTGGAAGGGTAAATCCTGGTAGAAATGCAAAATCATAGACTGTTGTAGATGGTGTACCTAGATTATTCCAATTGCTGCCTTGAGTAAGATAATTCCAGCCAAGCTCGGCATCCAACCAGTTTGCGAATTGATAACCAAATTGCGCGCGAAGTGCTGGCGTTCCATCTGTGTTTGATGAACCAAGATAATTGGCTTGTTGTGATCCATACCCAAGACCACCACCAATATAGATTCCCGTTGGATCAGCAAAACTACTTATGCTAATAAAAATCCCTGATGCTAATAAAATCCTCTTCATTATCGTGCAGAACCCTCTTTAAATTTTTATGCTATTTTATTGTCTAAATTCCGAATTCAAAGTGCATTATGTAATATAATAATAGCTTATTAAGCGGCAATTATATCATTAAAGAGGATGACTATGAGCAATTGGGAACAAGAGACGATTCAGAAGGTATTATTAGAGGCAATCAAAGAGCAAAGAAGAGCACGGCGTTGGCGTGTATTCTTTCGCTTGATCGTGCTTGTTTTGATTGGTTGGGCTGTATATGCAAACTATGGTAGTGATGTGGAAGACAGCACCAAAACAGGTCCACAAGTTGCGGTTGTTGATTTTAAGGGTGTAATTGATGGCGATAATAAAAACTATGCAACAGTAATCAAGGGTGTGACCGACGCACTGAAAGATAAAAAAACAGTAGCCGTATTAATTCGTGCTAATTCACCGGGTGGTTCGCCCGTTTATTCAGATATATTAAACAATGAATTAACCAGACTTCGTAAATTGTATCCTAACAAACCAATTGACTTTGTTGTTGAGGAAGTTTGTGCTTCGGGTTGCTATTATGCTGCTGCGGCAGCAGACAAAATTTATGCTGCTCCGGCAAGTATAGTTGGTTCAATTGGTGTGATTTACAGTGGTTTTGGTGCAACTGAAGCAATCAAGAAATTAGGTATTGATAGTCGCCTTCTGATCTCTGGACGGAATAAGGCAATGGGTTATCCATTTTTACCTGAAAGTCAGGAACAAACTAGAATGCAGCAAGCAATGCTAGATGAGATTCACCAACAGTTTATTGATGCGGTTAAGCGTGGTCGTGGAACTAAACTGAGTAATGATCCAGATTTATTCAGCGGGCGTTACTGGATTGGGCAAGATGCACAGAAACTGGGGCTTATTGATGGCTATGGTACGGTTGACAGCATTGCTCGTGATCAATTCAAGAGTGAAAATGTGGTTGATTTTACTCCTTCGCAAGACGCTCTGGATAAAATTTCCAAAAAACTTGGTGTTGGTTTAGTTGATTCGGCAAAGCAGTCACTAATGAGCTCAGCCAATGGATTTAACTAATTGAATACTTTTAATGTCTTCTTTATTGTGCTAGTCTGTTACATCGGACTAGTTTACATTTATTTGAAGCACATTACTAAAAAGTATCTTCGGGTGATAGTAGATCGCACCCCAGAATTAGGTGATCGACCAAACCTTAAAACTAATCAGTTAATTCGTGAAAAATATGCGGATAAAGAAGTAATCAATATCTTGGTTCTCACTGGTGGTGGAGTGCGTGGGATTGTTCCTTTACAAGTTCTAACTAGGTTAGAGGAATTAACGGGCAAGAAAACTGGTGAGCTTTTTGAGTTTATGGCAGGTACATCAACTGGAGCGATTAATTGTGCCATTTTATCTGTACCTGATGGTGATAGCGGTTATAAATTTAGTGCTGCAGATGTGGTTCGTGATTATGTGAAAAATATTCGTCGGATGTTTAGTGCTCCTTGGTATCACTACGTTTTAACCTTGTTTGGGATCTTTGGTCCGCTCTATTTGCCTGAGGGAAAGCTTGGAATTCTTGAAGGATATTTTGGAGATTGTACTCTGGCGGATTTACATAATAATCTTTTGGTTCCTGTTTATGATGTCTCTGAAAATTCATTGCGCGTAATTCGTAATTGGGAACCTACAATTAATGGTAATTACACCAATTATTTCTTGCGTGATTTAATTCACGGTGCATCTAATCCGCCAATGCTGTTTTCTCCTCGGCAATTTTCAGTTGCTGGCAAGACACATGTTTTTATTGATCCTGGAGTAATCTTAAATAATCCAGCAGAGATAGCGCTGCTCAATGCTTGGTTTATGTTTCCCAATAAAAAGATTCGAATTGTTTTAATTGGTAATGGGGGCAATGATTCAGATCATTATGGGCATACTCATATGGCTGAATTTGGTGCTTATGGTTTATTCCAATATTTGCTAAATTCACCGATAGTTAGCGCAAAGTTTTCCACGGATTTAGTTCAAGAATATATTCATGAAGCACGAGATTATGGTTTAAACGTTGATTTTGTTTATATTAACTCTGATGGCGGTCATGAACTTGCTACCGCTAGTACATCATCTCAAAATATGGAAAAGATTAATCAGTATGCGACACGTCTTATGACAGAAAACCAAGAAAAAATTACTTATCTAGCTTCAGTTTTAAAAAATCATGTTTAATTTAGTTATTTAGCTTATTTGTAAGCATAAAAAATTGCCACCAGCATCATAAACTGGTGTTTTATGTGAAATCGTAGCTTCTGCTTGGATCTCTGTCGTATTTATTTCTAGAAAAATTCGTCGCTGGTTATTGGCAATTATTTCTTGATGTTGTTGGATAACTATTGTTTCGCAAATAGATTATATCTTGCCAATTTGGGCATAGCAAACTCGGTAATCGTTTTATGGACTAAATCAGATGCTTGAATACCAACAGTCTTACAGAAGTTATTGTGGCATAGAGAATTTTATTGTTAGCATCCAATATTAAGCATTGCATTCCTAAAGTTTTACTTATAATGTCAGTGTTATACCAATTGAAATATATTTAAGGGTTAACTATAATAATGTCTTAAGTAAAATATTATGAACTAGGATAGCTCGATGGCAAGAGCATTACATTTACCAGAAGATTTTAAAACATATGATTTTTTGTCAATGATAAACACAGAATCAAATGGACGTAAAAGTATTCGTTTGTTAGCAATGCACCATTTACAATTAGGTAAATCACTAGTAGATGTAGCAGAAATAGTTGGTGTACATTGCAAAACTGTGCAAGTTTGGCTCAGTAAATTTAGTAAACTAGGTCTTTCAAGTGTTGACGATGCACCACGTTGTGGAGCATCAAAGAAAATAACTGGTGCTGCAGAAAAATGGTTGTCGGAAACAATACAAAGTTTAAGCGAAGCTAAGGAAGGTGGTTATATCACGGGCTACCAATTACAAGATTTACTGCAGGAGAAATATGGTATAGAATGCAGCTTAAAAACGATTTATAATAAGCTTCACAAATTGAATTTTAGTTGGATTACATCGCGCTCTATTCACCCCAAAACGGATATTGATGAGCAAGAAGAATATAAAAAAACTTTCCAGAGTTGCTAAGAAAACTGTTACCAAGCCACATACAAGCAAGCGATCTTGAAATTTGGTCACAAGATGAGATTAGGATTGGGCAGCAAGGTAACGCATGCCGTATTTGGGCAAAACGAGGTAGCAGACCAAGAAAAGTAAAACAGCGCCAATTCTTATCGACATATATTTATGGCGCAGCTAATCATCATACAGGTCAATCATGTGCATTGGTATTGCCATATGCCAATACAATCGCGATGAATGAGTTTTTACTAGAGCTAGGTAACAATATACAAGCTGGAAAACATGCTGCGGTAATAATTGATAGTGCTGGTTGGCATAAATCTCATGAGTTAGAGATTCCCGAGAACATTACCTTAATTCCATTACCTCCATATTCACCCGAATTAAATGCGGTAGAACAAGTTTGGGAGTGGCTACGTAACCATCACTTTGCTAATCAATGTTATGATAATTATCAGCAAATTGTTGATAAAACATGTATAGCATGGAATGCATTCAGCAAAAACATAGAATTGGTGAAATCAATCATGCATCGTGATTGTGTTAATTTACCGTGATATATATTTCAAATGGTATCATATACTACTGCGTTATTTTTTAATAACCAACTTTTTAAAGATCAGTTTACTCAGCTTGAGTTACTTATTCAAGCATAAAAAAGTGAGGACTCAGATTGTAAATTATATTAATCTATAACTT
>SSGY01000203.1 GCA_008017145.1 Neisseriales bacterium | reverse complement strand
GATTGCTGATTGGACAAACATTGTTGTTTTAACTGGATCAAGTCCCGCAGCTAGATAATCCAATGCCACTTCAACGACATTATTGCGAACTTTTTCTGGATTATCCGCATTGTCGGTTAGAGCCTGCATATCGGCAATCATGATAAATTGCTGATGATCTTCCTGCAAGCGCACACGATTTTCTAGTGAGCCTACATAATGTCCAAGGTGAAGTTGTCCGGTTGGGCGGTCGCCAGTTAAAATAATTTTATTTTCTTTCATGTTTTTACCTTTTAATTTTTATATTATTAGATTTATGTAGCTAGGTGTTTTGCTTTGAGATAGTTTATGAACGCAGAACAGCTAACTAACATGAATTTTGCATCTTCAAGCTTCAACTCTGTTTCATCCATAAGAGCATGACGTATTCCTTGTTTGCCATTTGTATAGCCATATAATTTTTCAAATCCATCCTTTAGCGAGTTTGGTAATTCAATTTTAGTTTTAATGTTTTTTATTGCATTACCAAAGTTTGAATCACCAGTGATATTGCGTAACATAGCTTCAACTGCGCTAATGCTTTCTTTGATGGAATTACGATAATCTGGTTTGTGTTTGTTAGATAAATGTTGTAATGCAGTTCTCAGATGTATACTAGTGTTATCTTGTTGATTAATTGCTTCTTCTATGCTTTCAATCTCATTATTATCAATAATTGGAGTTACCAAATCATCAATGACTCTATATCCTGAACGCTCTTCTTCAAGAGTTTTATTTATAGATATAACAAATTGATCCTTAGTGTAGCTTACGTATTGTGTAAAATCATTATACTTGGAGTACATTTGTATAATGAACTCTAATAAGTCATATATTGTGTACCAGTTAGACTTATCAAAGCAATCTTCAAACGATCCTCTTGTACTTATATTAGAATAATAAGTAAATTTACCTTGTTTTAATTTGAAAAATTCACAATGTAATTCTCTATAAATTATTTCACGTTTTGATTCAAAGAAACTGTTGTCAATAAAGTTATAGATTCGATTACGTAATTCTTGACTCATCGAATTAACTTGGAATACATCTGAGACCTTTACAAAGCCCATTCGTTCAGAAAATTTCATTAGGCTACTCATGAAAATTATATTTATAATATTGGTGTTGTAGTCTTATAATCACAAGCGTTTGCGAATTTTTAGATACAATGATTTTATTAGTTTTTTTCACCTTTCCGATTAGGTCGTGTAGTTTTTTGTTCTTCTTCGTTGTATTCATATTCTGGATTAACATGAGTTTCTTCTTCCTCGGTAGATTGCTCTTCCTCTTCGACAAATTCGCTAATCCATTTATCCCATAATTCAGGGGTTTCCAGGCTAATTTTGCCGATTTTGCCATCACGAAAATCTTGAATAACAATTTCACTGATTTTTTGGCGATCAATCACGCCACCAGTCATTATACAGCCGCGTTTATTAGCTAAAACATCGAGTAATTTATCATAATGTAGTGCAAGGTGCTCAGGTTTTAATTTATAGCGTGCGGCAAATGATTCTTGATAAATACTTCGCTGTAAAAACTCAACTAAATAGAGCGCCACCAATTCTTCATCTAAAGCATTACGCCCGATGCTATTACAAATTGCCAGATTATAGCCAATTTGCGGATAGCGGATTTTTTGCCACATCATACCAGGGGTATCAAAAATCACAAAGGTGTCATTAACATAAAGTCGTTGATTAGCTTTGGTAACCGCAGGTACATCACCAGTTTTAGCGGCTTTTTTACCGACTAACTGATTAATCAGGGTTGATTTACCAACATTGGGAATCCCCGTAATCATTACGCGCAATGGCTTCTCAAAGCTGGTGCCACGTGCGGGTGCCAGTTCTTTACACAAACGGATAATTTTATCACGTTGCTTTTTATTGTCTTTATCACCCAAGATAGCGATGGTGTTTTCTTGTTGGCTAAAATAGTCCAGCCATACTTTACTGATTTCTGGATCTGCCAGATCACTTTTATTGAGAATCCTGATTTTGCGTTTAAAGCGGATTATATTTTGTATCAGAGGATTGCAGCTGGAAAATGGAGCGCGGGCATCGAGTAATTCAATGACAATATCAATTTCTTCACTTAATTCTTGTAATGCCCTTTTGGCACGGTTCATGTGGCCGGGAAACCATTGTATAGCCATTATTTATCCTTTAAAATTCAGCCACGATTTTAGCATAAATAGCAATTAAGCTACCAAACCATTCATCAAGCTATCTTGTCGATGAAAGGTTAGAGCAACTTAATTGCCAGAGAAATTAATATGGCATATTCAAAGACGAAGAATATATAAATTACTGGTGATTTAGATTATAAATAGTACTCATTAATTGTGGAGACTGGCTTTCCCATAGCGCTGGATACCAATTTGCTGGATTAATTGCCTGTGGTAATGCGGTATAGTTTATTCCAATGATACCAATTTGCCCTTTAAGGTTAAGAATGATATCATCTATTTTGCTTGGTGTATCATCTAGCATAATCAAAACTTCGCATAAATCTGGTTGATTCATTTTTTTGCGATAATACTGTATCATATTTAATAAGGTTTCACCTTTTGAGGAGCCTGCAACATAGTAGATACCATCATAATACATTTTTAGATCATTTTTATATTTGTTTTGCTGTAAGAAACTATTGTCAAATTGATGATCACCAATTGGATTCACTGACATATCAATTTGATTGGCAGCAAGCTGTCTGGTCGTAGTTGCTAATGATGAGAAACCACGCGATGAAATTGCAATTGTCTGATACTGTGTCTGTAAACTGGCGATACTTGCTGCAGTTATAGATTCGACGGGTCTAAAATTAATTAAAAATCTAATTCCTGATTGAGCTTGGTATATTCCGACATTGCTTAGCCAATTTGTTGCCAAATATGGATTGTTAGGATCACTTTCTGTTAAGTACTCTTGCCAATTTCCCCATGCTTCGCCACCTAAATTAGGTTCATTGGTAATTAATGTGTTATCAATGTCAAATGCAGTACAGATATTTACTGAAGGGGTAGGGCAACTTAGTTGCTGTGCATAACTTTCAACTGACAAGATTGTATTTGAACTGGTATTTATTACCAGACTACTATCACATGGTAACGGAGTAGTTGAACTCGCACCTGCGTTACTACATGCAGACAATATAAACGTAGGAGCTAAGCAAAAACTTAGTATTATTGTAGGGGTAAATTTCATGATCTTTTCTTTCATAGAAAAATTAAAAAATTATAAGTTGTTCCTTGTCTCTAGCCTTGATGATTTCGGAACAAGTAATCGCTAAAATATTTATACAGTTTTATCCTCCCCGTGTATTATCTTTACAAATAAAGTCTTTTGAATTATAACCGCAGCCTTTTTGTGACGTATCTTGTAACATGATATTTTGTAGCTCAGCGGAAAAAGGTCTGACGTCCGCTGAAGCATCTAAGGCATTATAGTATTCTGGCGAGGAAGTTCCGCAACCTCGAGATGTATAAGAATGAACGCCTAATAAATACCAAGTATTGTTTTCCCAATAAAAATCTCCGCCGCCAGAGTCTCCGCCGCAAATGATACTGGAAAAAATATTACTGCCATATTGCGAATAACCATTCATAATAACCGACTCACCGCTTTCCTCCCAGTATGAATTGCTAGCAAAGTATTCATAGCTGATATAGAATAAATTAGTGTTTCTTTCGTCATTGTTTGTCATCCCGTAGCCAAGTGCCATGATATAACTAGGAGTTTTTGGTTCAAGATTGAGGGTAGCAAGTTTTACGTTAGGATTATATTGAAGTTGTTGTGATTCAGTAAATTTTGCCTTGATTAGTGCAATATCGCCATTTTGTGCACTTAAATTTGAGCAAATCCCTTTTTCAAACGCTGGAATCTGGCAATACTGCTTGGGGACATAAACTGCTTCAATACTGCCAGTTACCCCACTCCCATAATGAGAATCATCTATTTGGTTAACGTAAGCCATACTAGTGATGCCGTCTAAAGCTGTTTCGAATGTGGTGATATTGTCTGGAGTTATTTGTTGATTTTCTGCTTTTGTACTGCGCATTAGTACGCAATGTGCGGCAGTAAGAATGAATCCTGTTTTGGTTATTGGATCAAAGCTTAATGGTGTACCACTGCAATAGCGAGATCCAGCATAGGGTGAGCTCTCTGGACCAAAGCTTAATGCGACCGCCATACTCTGAAGAGTCGTTTTTTTATCATCGGAGCTTTCAATAGCAGAAACCTGACAATTTTCACCATAGGCAATTTGAAAATTATGCTCAATTCCATTTGTCGTAGAAGGTAGCTGTGGTAAACATAAATAGCCATTTGGCAAAACATTTGTAGGGTTCGGTGGATAATCTGTCGCTAAACTTGTGCGGCGCTCTATTGTACCGCCACCATTGCAGGATACTAATCCCATAATGAAAGACAGAGTATAAATTATATTTTTTATATAGAGTTCCATTTTATACCTTAGCTTGCTATTTTTAAATTGTGGCATAAAAACAACTGCGTTAACCATTAAATAACCTGACTTTGAGGGTTATGGATTAGATTCTCAATCTAATATTACTAACTGTTATTAATCTCTACCATGTATCTTAAGTTTACGTTTATCATAAATTCAATATTTATCATGAAGTGTACAATTATCACCTTTTTGAGCATTATAGTGCAATAGATAAGTTTATCTATTGACAGAAAGTTTGCTTATATGTAAAAAAATCAGGATTACTGTTTTAGATTAGTCCAGTTTTATTGTAATCTCATTTTATTTTATATGGCAAATTAAATGCAACAATTTTGTTAAACTAAATCATAAATTAATGATTCCTTGATAAATAAGGCTTAAGCGGATACTTGTGATTTGTCAACCTAAATATTTAACAAAATAGCAGAAAATTTATTGAGATTTACTCGGTGGAGGGGTTATAATCAGCCCTGTAAAACACAGCTTATAGTGTTTAAAATGATTGTTTAATACTAAATATAGTGTATTGACAAAAAAGTGAATAAAAGGGATTTGATATGCATCTTACTAATGAAGCCAATATGTTAGCGACCCAATATGGGCAGTCGTTGACACCGCATGGCGATTTTTCAATGTACCACGTAGTTCGTCGTAATGGCGAAGTTGTGGAATTTAATCCAACTAAAATTGCGGTAGCAATTACTAAAGCTTATATCGGTGTTCATGGTCATAATAGCATGTCATCGGTGGGTGTGCGTGAACAAGTGGCACAATTGACCAATATGGTTGTTTTGGCTTTGCAGGGGCGTAAACCCGATGGTGGCTCAATTCATATCGAAGAGATTCAGGATCAGGTTGAATTAGCGTTGATGCGCAGTGGTGAACATGAGGTAGCGCGTGCTTACGTATTGTATCGTGAAGAACGCCGCCATGAGCGTGATTTAGAAGGTGTAAAACGCCCAGATGCGCAAATTCACGTGGTACATGCAAATGGTGAGCGTAAAGAGCTAAACATCAAGCACGTTTATGCTGTGATTCAGGCGGCTTGTGAGGGATTGTTGGAAGTTAATCCAAAATTAATCTTGGATGAAGCTCTAAAAAATCTTTATGATGGTGTAAGTGAAGATGAAGTTTTCAAATCGGTAATTTTAGCTGCCCGTCAACTAATCGAAAGCGAACCTGCCTATAATTCGGTAACTGCTAGATTATTAATGCATACTATTCGTAAAGAAGTTATCGGACGTGAAGTTAGTCAAAATGAAGCTAATGACCTATACAAAACTTATTTTGGAGAATATATCCAAAAAGGTATCAAAGCTGAATTGTTAGATCCACGATTAGCCGAATTTGATTTGACTAAAATCGCGGCTGCCTTGGATGGTAAACGTGATAATCAATTCAAATACTTGGGTTTACAAACGCTGTATGATCGTTATTTCTTGCATATTCGCGGTACACGGATTGAATTACCGCAAGCATTCTTTATGCGCGTGGCAATGGGCTTAGCTCTAAATGAAGTTGAACGTGAGCGTCGGGCAATTGAATTTTACAAGTTATTATCTAGCTTTGATTTTATGTCATCAACTCCGACGTTGTTTAATTCGGGAACGTTGCATTCACAGTTATCTAGTTGCTATTTGAGTACGATTTCGGATGATTTGATTGGAATCTATGACGGAATTAAAGAAAATGCCTTGCTATCTAAATTCGCGGGTGGTCTGGGTAATGACTGGACTCCGATTCGTGCAATGGGCGCACATATCAAAGGTACTAATGGTAAATCACAAGGGGTAATTCCATTTCTAAAAGTGGTTAATGATACTTGTGTGGCAGTAAACCAAGGTGGCAAACGTAAAGGTGCTGCTTGCGTTTATCTTGAAACTTGGCATGCAGATATTGAAGAATTTTTAGATTTACGTAAAAATACAGGTGACGATCGTCGCCGTTGTCACGATATCAATACTGCTAACTGGATTCCTGATTTGTTTATGAAACGGGTGCATGAGCAAGGTGAGTGGACATTATTTTCACCAAATGAAGTACCAGATTTGCATGATAAATTTGGCCTTGAATTTGAACAGGCTTACCTTGGCTATGAGCAATTAGCTGCAGAAGGTAAAATTCGGGTAACTAAGAAAATACCTGCCTTACAATTATGGCGCAAGATTTTAACGATGCTTTTTGAAACTGGGCACCCATGGGTTACCTTCAAAGATCCATGTAATATTCGTTCACCACAACAACATGTTGGGGTAGTGCATAGTTCTAATTTATGTACTGAGATTACTCTAAATACTAACGAAAACGAAATTGCAGTATGTAATTTGGGTTCAGTAAATTTACTTAATCATTTGACCGATAAGGGTTTAGATTTTGTTAAATTAAAACAAACTGTAACTACTGCAATGCGCATGTTGGATAATGTGATTGATATTAATTTCTACCCAGTTACTAAAG
>SSGY01000030.1 GCA_008017145.1 Neisseriales bacterium | reverse complement strand
TCCAACTAATCCGCTGATGCAAGTAACTGATATCCAGAGTATCGCAAAGCTGGCGCAAGAAAATAATATTTTGACTATTGTCGATAATACTTTTATGACGCCTTATTTACAACGTCCAATTGCTTTGGGAGCGGATATCGTCATTCATAGCGCGACTAAATATTTGGGCGGACACAGTGATCTGATTGCTGGTTTGGTGGTGGTAAATTCTAACGAACTAGCGGAGCGGATTCATTTTATTCAAAATGCAACTGGTGGTGTGCTTAGTCCTTTTGATTCTTGGCTCTTGATTCGCGGAATCAAAACTTTGGGGATTCGCATGGATCGTCATTTGGAAAACACAATTAAAATTAATCAATTCTTACTTAAAAATCCAGCGATTGATAAGATTTATTATCCAGGTCAATCAGATCATCAACAAGCTGACATTCAGGAAAAACAGGCAAATGGTGCTGGAGCAATTGTTTCATTTGAATTAAATGCATCGTATAATGTAAATAAATTTCTGACTAGTCTCAAGTTGATTACCTTGGCAGAAAGTTTGGGTGGTGTTGAGTCCCTGATTTCTCATCCTGCAAGCATGACCCATGCGGCAATTCCGCTGGCAATTCGCCAAGAGCTTGGAATTAAAGATAATTTAATTCGACTCTCTGTTGGGATTGAAAATGTTGACGATTTAATCAGTGATTTGGAACAAGCACTAGCTGCTGCTCAAGGAGTAATTTAAATGAGTTATATCAATGATATTCGTGAATTAATCGGCAATACTCCATTATTAAAAATCAATAACTTTCAGCTACCTAAAGATGTAAATCTCTTTGCCAAGCTCGAATACTTAAATCCGGGTGGAAGTGTTAAAGATCGCATCGGAATGGCAATGATTGCAGAAGCAGAAAAAAGTGGCTTGTTGCAATCTGGTTCTACGATAATTGAGGCAACTGCGGGAAATACTGGCTTAGGCGTTGCAATGGCTGCGCTTAATTCTGGTTATCGGGTAATTTTTGCAGTTCCAGAGAAATTCTCAATTGAAAAAATCACTCTAATGAAAGCATTAGGTGCAGAGATAGTTATTACGCCACGTGAGACTGGTATGCTTGGTGCGCAGGAAAAAGCTCAGCAACTCTTGCAGGAAATTGGCAATTCGATTTCACTGAAGCAGTTTGAAAATGCGGCAAATCCTGACATTCATTACCGCACGACTGGACCAGAAATTTTTGCGGCATTAAATGGTAAGGTCGATTATTTTTTGGCGGGTGCTGGTAGTGGTGGAACTTTTAGCGGAATTGCGCGTTATCTGCGCGAACAAAATCCTAAACTAATTACAATATTGGCTGATCCATACGGCTCAACTATGGGTGGTGGTGAGGCAGCTTGCTATAATATGGAAGGAATTGGCAATGATTTTATCCCGAAGACAATGGATATTAATTTGGTTGATGAAGTTGTAAAAATTAATGATGCAGAGGCATTTGAATATGCCCGGCTATTAGCACAAAAAGAAGGTGTATTGGTCGGTTCTTCTTCTGGTGCAGCAATGGCAGCTGCTTTAAAATTTATTGCTACCCTAAAAACAGGTGGTAATATTGTGACACTTTTTCCCGATCGTGGCGATCGTTATTTTAGTAAAGGTTTATATCTTTAGTTAAGTCAGATACAGCTATAACCAGCAGTGCTTATGACTGTATCTGTTTGTTAATTATGTTCACGACTTTCATCGAAATAGCGATAGCCACCACCTAAATCCTGATACAGCGAGATAATCGCTTGCATTTGTGCTAATCTTATTTGATTAATACTTTGTTGAACCTGATTTAGATTTTGTTTAGCATTGAGCGTATCATCAAACGATTTTAAACCAGCTTGGTAAGCTGAATAAGTATCCTTATACTTGCTTGCTGCGCTATTGCCAGCCTGTTTAAGCAACTGATAACGCTCATTGGTAATTTGGTTAGTTGCCAGATCATTATTGATGTCACGTAAGGCTTTATGTACTGTGTCAATGTAATTCACATAGGCTGCTTTTGCTTGTCCTTTGTAGGAACTTGCTTGCCCAAATACCGCTGGATTTAATGACCAATTGATGAAGTTCATTTGAATAGTGCTGCTGAAGCTTGATGGCATATTTGCTATTCCACCATTGGTTCCGCCCGCTGGACCAAGCCCAAGCATAAATGAGGGTAGAAGTTGAGTATAAGTAGCGGTTACGTCTTGGGCATAAATTTTATACTCTAATGCAGCAACTGCTACGTCTGGGCGATTGCCAATAACTTTAGCTGGTAAGCTAGAAATGTTAGTATAACTTGTCTCAATTTTGGCAAAGTCAGCTGTAGGATATTCCGTTCCTGGCATATCACCCAACAAATAATTCAATGCGTTTTGACATTTAATAATATTATTTTGGATTGCTTTAACTTGGCTTAATGTTTGGTAATAAGATTGGGTGGCATTGGTCGTTGCATCTGTTGCTGTAAGACCTGCTCTCTTGTTATTCTGTTTTATCTGCATTGATTTAGTTAAATCATTTAGGTTTTCCTGATTCAGGCGTAATTCTTCTTTTTGTGCAATCAAGGTGTAGTATGCACTAGCAGTTTGCGCAATTACATCCAATTTACTACCTTGATACTGCATTTTAGCCGCTTCGACACCCAATTCAGCCGCCTTCTGTTGTGCAATTATATTAAATATGTTCAATGAATTGTAACCTGCATACATGCCATATATCAGCTGTGGTTGTGGCATTAATGGTTGCAGATTAAAGAATCCTGTCAATGCACTCAGACTAGGAATCCAGCTCATTTCTACACTTAGCAGGCTTGCTCGTGCCTGCTCGATATTAGCTTTGGATGCTTCTAGGCTGTCATTGTTTTTTAATGCGCTTTCAATAATTCGATTTAAATTAGGATCGTTGAATTTTTGCCACCAAGCAATATAGGGTAAATTACTCTCCGCAGGATTACTTTGGTAATTCCATGAAGAAGGTAATTTTACGCTGGGATCTGGGCGGTTTGGCGCCACTAATGAGCACGATGTTATTAAACCAGTCAAAATAATAAGTGGGCTAATTTTATAAAACATGATTTTCAACTTAATTTAGTAGAAATTTGCGAGAGTTCATTCTCGATTTCAAGGGTTAATTTTTGTATAGCGGATAGATTAGTTTTACTCGAAGTTAGGTAATTTAAGCTAATAATTTTATCGGCAACTTGCTGAATAGCTATATTTAAACTTTGGATTTCAAGATGTTCAACCTGCGCATTTTTTTCAGCTTTAAGATCTACAATTGAATTATTTAGTTTTAAAATATCTTTAAGTAAGGTGTTAGTTAATTTAAACATCTTATTGCTTCTAACGCCAAATTTAGCAAGATTAAATAATTGTTCCATATTTTTGAGAATAGTATTTTTAGTTTGTAATGCGTTTAAATAAGTTAAATTTTGCCGTCCAAACCAGAAATATTCAGCCGTAATACATAAAGCAAACCCGATGAGAGTGCAAATTAAACGATCATTAACATAGTACATCAAATTAAAATTACTCGAATTACTCCATTCGGTTGTAATATCAGAAAAAGAAGTTGATAGAATTACGAAATATTGGTACGGAATCTGACTGAAGAAAACCATAGCAGGAACTAAAAGCGTAGTTATAATAATCAAAAGGCGAAAATCCCAGTGGACTAAATGCCAAATGATAGCAACCATAGCTACCCCAAGGATAGTTCCATATATACGACGATTAGCACGTTTGATTACATCGGTTGCATGAAACCCCGAATAAACTGATGTGATAGTTATCAATATCCATACGTTGTGTGGCAAATGAGAAAATAGATAGATTGATTGAGCAATTATAACAATTATCACGATCTGTATATAGCGCTTGGTATATAAATCTAGACTTTTGAACATGTTCTATTCCAAACAATTATTAGTTGTTGCAAAGCATATTTAATTCCATCTGGCAAATCTGTAGCCTGTAAATCATTTGATTGTAACATTTCACGATTAGTTATTTTGTTGCAGAGAAGATCACATAGATCTGCACTTTGTAGTAGTGCTTGGGGGTTAATTGGCAATAGCTTAGTTCTTAAAGTGGTCATATATGTATAAATGCGAAGTAAAGAAATATTAACTCTGCGTGCGCCAAAAGTAAATTCTTTTTGGGTTAGACCGGAAGTTATTCGATAAATTCCGATTAAGTGTTTAGAGTTTGTAAAATTAGTTTCGCCATGCGCTAAAGTGCGTTGAATATTGGCTAATTCATTTAAGCTCAAATAAAATGCTCTTACCCAAATTCTGTTGTAATAGAGTTTAGGGAAAAGATTGATAAATGCGAGGGTTATTAACAGATAGACACCACACATAACAATCAAATTATAGTATACATAAAAACTACCGCTTATTTTTAATGGTGGTAGGATTATTCCTAATAAGAAACAAATAAGAGCAATTGCAGCAAAAAGCGGAGTTTTTCTTCCCAGCCAATACATGAGACTTAGCAAAAAACCATTTACGATCACTGTAGCCAAATTATGATTGGCTACTAAATTAACACAAATATACCAAATAATTGCAAGAGCTGTAAATATTGCTACAATTTGTTGTCGGCGCAGATAGCTTGGCGAACTTCCTCCCGCGATAATCCCAATTAGAAAAACTGGTAATAGTTGGTTGATATATGGCGGAGCAAATATAAAATTTACCAAAAATATACAGATGGTTAGATACAGCGTTTGGAAGGTATTTATCCGTACGACTCCATATGGATCATAACGGTTCAATGCCTCACTTAGTCTGGATATAAACATATGCACTTACACCGGGATTAAGAGGAAATTGCGGATCAGGATCACTGATTTCAATCAACAATGGTACTCGCTGTGGCAGATTAAGCCATTCATTATTCGTAGAAATAGTTTGTTGCTGTGAGCGGTTGGTAGTGCTTTGCCGATCTGTTACCCATAGGTTATTGACGATTACACCATGAAAAACCCGATCTAAGCCATACATTCTTAACCAGATGAGTGCTTTATCTCCTGGGCGAACTTTACGTAAATCAGTTTCATTCATATTTGCTTGCACAAACCATGTAGAAGTATTCACGAAAGAAAACAATGCTTGATGCTGTGAAACTGGCGTTCCGACCGAGAGGAACATATTATCTACTACGCCATCACTACCTGCGCGAACCATTGTTTCATCCAGGTTAATTTTATCAATATTCATGCTGGCTTTTGCTTGTTCTAATGATTGCTGCTTTTGCACTAAACGACTTTGGTCAATTTTTAATTGAGTAAGATCCGAACTAACTTGTTGCTCAAATGATTGCATTGAATATTTGGTATTTTTCAGCTCTAATTCAGATACTGAATTACCAGCAAGAGGATTATTTTTAATCCGATACTCAGTTTTAGCTTTATCGAGATTTATTTGCGAGCTTTTTAACGCAGCATTATCTTTGGCAATTTGTTGTTTTTGCTCTTCTAAGCTACTTAGAGCTTGCTGATAGGCTGCCGTGCTTTTTGCTAGGGCTAGTTTGTATGGTTCATCATAAACTTGAAATAATGGCTGTCCTTTTTGAACTTTTTGCCCATTTTTTATATAGATTTTAGAAACATATCCAGAAATTTCGGCAGCAACAGTTTGGTTGTTGGCAACTACAAAAGCATTATCAGTAAAAGGAATTAGATAAGAAAACAAACTGATTGTACCGATTATCACGGCAATTAAGATTATAAAAATTGGAAAATTTATTTTATCTCTATATATGTCAATAATTCTATTCATATTTCCCCTTATTTATTGCTTTAAAATGACTTGATCAGAATTTATCTGCGAAGACTGTGATTATCTTTAACACTTTTTGCGTGATTCTATCATGTGAACAATCAAAATTGCCACTTTTTTATGCATGAATTAGCAATTCAACTAGGCTGTTTAGAACGCTATCATTGATCAATTATTATTACTTTTGAAATTGAATACACTTATACATTTAGGACTTGGAATGCTATTGGTTATAACTTCACAAGTTTTAAGATCGACAGAACATTTTAGAATATTGTGTCCGCTACCTGATTTTTGGTTTGAGATAAACATTCTATTGTTATTAAAACTAAGGCTTAGCGGATAAACTAACTGTTCATTGTGCAAATTTGTACAGAACTCAGCATCTACTGTTGCACATTTTTCGACATAAGCTGAACCGAAAGAATGCGGACGATAATAATATCCATTATAAGCTTTGGAAATATAATACATGCTTAGTGTTTCACTATCAGGATTGCAATTTATGAAATTTCCTCGATTGTCAACGTTGCACTGGATTGCTGATTTTGGAACTTTTCTACTATCTCCAGAATAAACAAAATCGCTGATGTGAACATTGGGTGGATTATAGTAGAACCAGGCTGGATTTATGATATTAAGCGCTGTTTGACCACAACTATCGATAAAGCCATAGTTATTGATTCTGCATCGTGTATAACTACCAGCCTGATTTTGTTGATGTGAGTTTATAATATAAATATAGTTATTGATAACTAAGATATCTTGTGGATTATTTAAATTACTTACTGCAGTATGACAAGTATATTTTCCTTTAAATTCAATACAGCTCATTAAACTATTTTCAACATCATCTGAGACGAAAACGGTCTCTACTTCAGTAGACGATTCAAAACCTGGGTTATTTTGCATGAATTGTCTCATATAATCGATATCATTGATGATCGGGTGAGATTCATTGCCATAAGACTCATTGGCATGCCCACCAGCAATAAGCAAGTCATTGAAATTAATATCAAAGTTATTTGAGTTTAAATTTTTTCCCACGCCGAAATCAGGTGGGGCACTCTGTGATTCTTTATTATAAATTTCTTGATGATTATCAATATCTTCTTTAAAGAATCCACTTATGGGCTTTTGTGGATCTAAGAAATTTACTAAAAAAATTGAACTTCTATCTAGCTCTTTTTTGTTTGATTGATTGCTATGTTTGCTGCCATTGTGTTTTTGATCACTGTTTTTCTGACTAGTGTTAATTGCTACACTTAGTCCGATTAAACAAAAAGCAATAACAATGACTATAGCAAACATGCGTTTTTTGTTTATTTGCATATTGTTTGATTTAGTTGATATCTAAAATGTGTTAAATATACGATAATCTAGTATATGACGAAGATCACAGTGTGTGTAACTTTGCCGTTATTTGTCAGATTAAAGCTAAATTGAAGAAGAGGGTTTTAGCACATTCGTAATTTAATCGGTACAACAGTACTGATTAAACTAATATCTAATGGTTGGAGATTATAATGTGAAATAAAGCGTGATTTCATGATGAGTTTCCTGTCCCGAGGTTTTTAATTCTGTAATTCAAGTAACCCGACTATAACGGTTGCGGACCAGTGAGGGAATAACTAAAACATTTGTTTAGTGCACCCTGCTTCCCTTAAATTAATCGAAGCTGCAAAATAGTTACAACTGATCCGATTGTAGCATGTTTTTCCGTTGTATATTGATTAAATTCTAATTCAACTCCTAAACGTTCCCGCTTTTGCGGTATTTAATTTGTGGCTAAAGTGATTGATAAGCATAATCTCTGACTATAGATAGAATACCTTTGCAAATTATCCTTACTTCTGTAACGTTAGATCAAATTCAGATACGCAGACTATCTCCAAACTTGGTAAAATAGTGGGTTAAATCAATACTTCACATAGGATAATTCATGCAAGTTAATCAAATTCGCCGTAAATTTTTAGAATTCTTTCAAAATAAAGGACACGAAATAGTTAAATCCAGTTCGCTGATTCCACACGATGATCCAACTTTATTATTTACCAATGCTGGAATGAATCAATTTAAAGATACTTTCTTGGGTTTGGAAAAACGTGATTATACCCGTGCAACGACTTCACAAAAATGTGTACGTGCTGGTGGTAAGCATAATGATTTGGAAAACGTTGGTTACACTGCTCGTCATCATACTTTCTTTGAAATGTTGGGTAATTTTAGCTTTGGTGATTATTTCAAAACCGATGCGATTAAATATGCTTGGGAATTTTTAACTTCGCCTGAATGGTTAAATTTACCAAAAGATAAACTATATGTAACGGTTTATCATACCGATGATGAAGCATTTGAAATCTGGAACAAAGAAATCGGACTTGCCGCTGAGCGGATTATTCGGATTGGTGATAAAGCCTCTGGTGGCTCAGATAATTTCTGGCAAATGGGTGATACTGGCCCGTGCGGTCCGTGTACCGAAATTTTCTATGATCATGGTGCGGATATTTGGGGCGGTTTACCGGGAACCCCTGAAGAAGATGGCGATCGCTTTATTGAAATCTGGAATAACGTATTTATGCAATTTAACCGTGATGAAAGCGGTAAATTACATCCATTACCAAAACCATCGGTGGATACGGGGATGGGTATTGAGCGTATTTCTGCAGTATTGCAGCACGTGCATAGTAATTATGAGATTGACTTATTTGTAAAACTGATTGATAAAGCAGCACAAATCACTAATACCCAAGATAAAACCAATGCCTCGCTAAAAGTGTTAGCGGATCATATTCGTTCAGTGTCATTCTTGGTTGCTGATGGTGCATTGCCATCGAATGAAGGGCGTGGCTATGTGGTGCGTCGGATTATTCGTCGTGCAATTCGCCATGGCTATAAATTAGGTCGTCGTGAACCGTTCTTTAATCAATTGGTGACGGAATTAGTTAGCGAAATGGGTGATGCTTACCCTGAATTGATTCTTAATCAAGAGTTAATTGAAAAAACTATTTATCAAGAAGAAGAGCGTTTCTTCCAAACGATTGATAATGGCATGACTTTGATTCAAGCTGAGCTGGCTAAAAAGATTAATATTCTATCGGGTGATATAGCCTTCAAACTGTATGACACTTATGGTTTTCCATTGGATCTAACACAAGATGTTTGTCGCGAACACGATGTAGCGGTAGATATCGAAGGATTTGATAAAGGCATGGCGCATCAACGTGAAATGGCTAAAGCAGCTGGTAAATTTAAAATGACCGGTGCTTTGGATTATAATGGCAATGAAACAAAATTTGCTGGTTATGATGAAGTATCGTGTGAAGGGCAAGTTACTGCACTCTACAAAGACGGACAGCCAGTTACACAATTGTTGGCTGGTGATGATGGTGTAGTAGTGTTGGATAACAGCGTATTTTATGCTGAATCTGGTGGGCAAATCGGTGATATCGGTACGCTGTCTATTAACGGTGGTGTGAGCTGTTTATTTGCAGTTGAAGATACGCAAAAAGTTCGTGCTGCGGTACATGGGCATAGTGGTAAATTAACCCATGGTTCACTTAAAGTCGGTGATAGTGTGGTAGCAACGATAGATTTACATCAACGGATGGCAACGGCGCGTAATCACTCGGTAACACATTTATTGCATAAGGCTCTACACGAAGTAATTGGTAGCCATGCAACGCAAAAAGGTTCATTAGTTACTGCTGAATCAACGCGTTTTGACTTTGCGAATGATAAAGCTTTGACTGCCACGCAGATTGAAGAGATTGAACGAATTGTCAATCATGTAATTATGCAAAATTACGAAGTAGCTATTGATGAAATGAGCTATGATGATGCAATTAAAGCTGGTGCGATGGCATTATTTGGTGAAAAGTACACCGATGAGGTTCGCGTAGTTAAAATGGGTGAGTTTTCTACTGAGCTTTGTGGTGGAACTCACGTCATTCAAACTGGTGACATTGGCTTTTTCTCAATTGTCAGCGAGGGTGGTATTGCTAATGGTGTACGTCGGATTGAAGCAATCACTGGTGAAGCTGCACTGAAACGCATGCAAAAAAATATGGCAATTTTAGATGTCGTTCGTGATCAACTAAAAGCGCAGAGTAATGATATTCTCCTCGAGAAAATTAATGCAATTTTGGCGGATAATAAAGCCCAAGCTAAAGAAATTGCTGATCTTAAAGCTAAGTTAGCTGCTTATCAAGCTGAGGAGTTACTTGATCAGGCAATTACTTTGGCAAATGGCGCTAAATTGTTGATCTTACGCATGGATAATAGCGAAAGCAAAGCGATGGTTGAATTAACCGAGAAAATCAAAGATAAACTGGGTAGCGGAATCGTGGTTATCGGTGCAGCTAATGGTGAACGAGTTAATCTGGTTGTTGGGGTTACCAAAGATTTAACCAGCCAGTATAAAGCTGGGGATTTAGTTGGTAAGCTATCCGCGATTGTCGGTGGTAAAGGTGGTGGTCGTCCAGATTTGGCTCAGGCTGGTGGTAGTGACATTGCCAAACTTGGTGAAGCACTATCCGCAGTCAAGACACTGGTTGTTTAGTTTTAGCAAAGCATTCTGGAAAAAATACCTCACAGATCTGTGAGGTATTTTTATAAGCTAATGATTTTTAGTCTGGGATGTAATATTTTACTCTTTCACGCAAACCAATATAAATGATAATATCCCGTAGTATTTCATTATATCAGTGTATCATACATTATGAGTTAACACCCTAGAAATTATCTCTGGCAAATATGGTCTCCGCCGATTGGTTTCATCAATACATACACAAATATTATACCCTGTTGCGACTATGCTACCATCACTTTTAGTTATTTTTTGTTTAAATGCAAATTTAATTTTCCCTTCAGGCACTAACGCGCTAGTGACCGTAAAATTTTCACCACTTTTCAGTGACTGCTTAAACTCTAAATTACTAGCAATTAAGAATAAATTTTGTCCTTGTTGAGCCATCTCAACAAAATCAATTCCTAACTTAGCAATATATTTGTGTCTGGCATGAGCCATATAAACAAAATAATATGCATTATTTACTACGCCCTGAGCGTCTAATTCACTATCGCGCACTTCAAAATCTACTGTATGCATTACCTAACTCAATCTATAATCATAAAATTACCATAAACGATATACCAAACATAATACAATTGTGGCATATTTGATAGCAGACTGATAATGGGGGTATATCCTCTACGAAATATCTCAAATTGTATCACGAATTTATTGTGCGCGAAAAAGAAAAATGAACTTAATTTTTAAGGGGAAGTAATAATACCAGCTGTTTAAATTATACTTTAACTTTAAAGCGAGTAAGTGATAGATATACTGCGTTGAGAAGGGTTACATTTGGACGTGATAAATCATTATTTAATGGATTCAAAGTTAGTAACAAAGAGTGGTTTAGTTTTAATACATGACTCAGTTAATGATGACTGTAAATTTTCTAAAAAACTTAATGAAAAAGAAAGCTGACATGTAGCTAAATATGATGAACTTAATTTAAGTGCACAAGTGTCTGATCTGGATGTGGAGAGCGTGGAACAGTATAGAAGTAAATACTCGAGTTTCTGAAATTTATGAACTGGTTTAGGTATTGGTAATAACTGGTTGTTGTATTTTACAACGCATTAAAATACACCTGTTTTTAGTTCTTATTAATCTTCATGATTCCTTAACTCGCAACCGTTAAGGCGATATACCCCCTAAAAATTACTCAATTTATTGCTGCGCTGCAGTATCGAAATGCAAAGCATTTAGCTGACAGTGATAGGAGTGATAATTTATAATGCGAGCAATCCTAATAGTATTAGGAGGCGTAATATATTGATTTAATTATTAGCAAAGGAAAGTTATGTTTAAAGGCTGGTACTGGGTAATTATAGTGTTAATCTTAGGGGGTGTAGCAGCGTTCTTAGCATATAACTCTGGGAGTAATGAAAAAGCAGTTGATTGGCAAAAAAAATACCCACAATTGTCGAATAACGCAGGGTATGGTACGTTGGCTGCATCAGTGCCAGCTTATCAGGCTAGAACCGCGAGCCAGCAAGAGCTAATCGGTAAGGTAAGCAATGAGTTTGGGATTAGAGATGATGTCCTGAATCTCATTTTAAATACCATTCCAGAGAGTAATGTTCGGGCAACGATTGCAGCGATTAAGTTGGCTCAGTATTATCAGCAACAAATTGGTGTTACTGATGATAAAGAAATGAACGTAATTTCCAATAAAGCTTTGGCCGCAAATTATTGTTTAAATTTACCAATGTTAGAGCAACATGCATTTATTAATAAATATGCTGATATGCTTCGCGATACACCAGCTCGTAAAGCAGAACAGAATCGAATTGAAAATTTATTAAGTAACCATGTAATTTCGGCAGACTACGGGATTCAATCTTATGATTTTAAAGAACAATGTGATCATTTTTTAGGAGTTAACTCATGATTAAAAAATTATTTATTAGTCTTTGTTTATTTCTTAGCATAAGCTCTAGCTTTGCTTTACAGAAGATTTTTATATTCCATATTAATGGAGTTAATACGAATCAGCAAGAAGCAAATGATAATGTAACTGCCTTACAAAATACAATAGGTGCGCAATCTAACATGATTGCTAATAATGGTCAAGTTGATCTACTCTACAATAAAAAAGATGGTGCGAGCTTATGTACTTTGTGTACTCAATTGAGTGATGTTTTTGGTCAGAAGAAATATGAGAATATTACGGTTGATGACTATGTTAAGGCATATATGGCTGCGAAGAAGTTAAATTACAAGCCTGGCACGCCGGAGTACATTGCGCTTAAAAATAGCATTAAAGCTAAGTATTATGCAGATCCTACTTTTATGGGAAATAATTTTACGGACATTTTAAATCAATTTCGTACTAGGGTTGGTACTACTGCATACCTAACTGAATATTTAAAAGCAGCGAGCAGCAACGGTTCCAAACCATTTGTACTATTGATTCCACATAGCCAAGGTAATCTATATGCTAATAACTTGTATAAAAAATTAACAACTGATGAAGGATACAACCAACGCAATTTAAGTATTTATGGAATAGCTAGCCCTGCAGCGAGTAACTTAGGTGATTATATTAGTAAAACATCTTATAATAATTCTGGTTATATCACTTCAAGTAATGATGGGGTTATTAATGGCTTACGTGTATTTGCAGCGCTTCCACCACAACAAGCTGTTGCTGCAGCAAATATAACGGTTCCAGTAAATGCAAGCGAAATAACAGGACATAAATTAATTGGAACTTATTTAGCTAATCCCGCAGCGAGGCAACAAATAGCCACTAATACTTATAATATTTTACACTATTTTTGGTTAAGTAATATTTATTCGAATTTTGAGCAAACGAAAACTGGTGGGGCTAGAATATTGAGCCCAGAAATAACCTTTGTGGCAACTCAAGCAGGGTCAAGTGGCTTGTCTATCAATGGACTTATGGCAAATGGTAATTGTCCAAATTTACCATATTTTGTGGCTAAAAATAGTACTTATGATCCTGAAATTGGGGTTGGTAGACAATGTGTAGGGACCACTGGCGGAACTTATCAGTTTGGAGCTCGTGATTATGATAACAATAATACTATCCGAATTAAGATTAACCGAGGCAGTATTACTCAAATGTTGTTAACTTGTCGCCGGATTCAAGATAATTGGTTTGGCTACTCCAGCGAATGGCAAACCATTAGTAGCTCCTATTGGGGTAGTGCAATAGGTGGTTATAATAGTGATCAAGGTTGCTCTAAAGATCGTCCAGGCTTCCCAATTGCGGGTGGGTATAATCGTTCAGATGTATTTCGAGGTGTTGTAGGGGAGTTACGTATATAAAGTTTGAGAGCTAAAATCGTGTCACTATTGTACTAGTAATGGTGACACTCAGTTAAACAGTCGATGAGCAAAACCACAGAATACTTATCAAATCACAAGAGAGTAAAGGTAGCTACTCCATAGATCATGCTGCTTTCAATGATAGTTGCATTATTTAGAGACATTCGTGCATTTATTGAAGTTTGTTGCATGCGTAGAAACTCCATTAATACTAAAGCGCTTGGATTTATTTCTGGGACATCTAAAAAGATGTGAGCTTGCGGATCTGCTTTTTGTATTAGATTAACAAAAAGTTTATGGGCAATCTCGCGGTTTTCTGCAAGTAGAGGTCCAACTTGGTAACCGTCGTGACATTGGCGAATAGTTCCATAGCCACGAACATAGTTATGATCATAATAAACCAACGTATGATGATGTTGTAGCCATTTATGCATGAAATCTCGACGTTCAGTAGTAATAACTTTGCTATCGAAATCTAATAATTGAGCAAAGTCAATCTGATCAAGAGGCTTAATAGCCGGGTCTTCGATTAGTTCAAAGTCGTTGCGGCGTAATCTATAACGAATATTGCGATGGGCTAATTTAAAACCAAATTGTTTAAACCATTCCAATTGTTCCATTTTACAATCTAGCGTGCACGCTGAATCACCTACGTATTTCATGACTGCATCCCATAGCTGATGTCCATATCCTAAATGGCGGAACTCCTTATCAACATAATAAAGCCCGACAAAGCATTTTTTAGCCAGAGGGCGAATCACCGCCGCCATACAAATAGGAGTATCATCAAGACATCCAACCAAAAAGCCATCTGAAAATCTTTTTAAAATCATGCTTACATCGTCCAGACCTAGATTTTGGCTATCATCTTTAGCTCTTTGTAGTAGCGGTGTGAGTAATTCTAGCGATGCTGCTTGAACAGTGAATGCCATTATTTATGTCTCCTCATGTATGACTTTATTGCAAGAATACAATATTATACTAGAACTACAGCTATTTCCTCTGGTGTCTTGTATTTAGTCATTGTTAAAAAATTCGCTATATGTAGTTATGTTTGTTTTTATATTTTGTATCAGTATGTTGCATCTAGAAAATAAGTGTAATGAGTAGACACACTTTATATAGAACAATAATGTTGCTTAGTTTAGGTGCACTGCATATAGGTATTTTACACAAAGTTAGGGTATAATCTGTCTATCACATATTTTAACATTACCAAGGAGGTACAATGAATAAACAATATAGTCAACACGTTAGTGGACAACTTCAGGAAATTATTGATAATAAGCTCAATAAAAGTGAACGGATTATTATCAATCCACAAAATCCTAGAGTGGTATTGAAAGATGGTAGTGAGTTAATTAATTTCTGTGCTAACAATTACCTTGGCTTGGCTGATGATGCTGATGTGATTGACAGCGCCAAAAAAGCATTAGATAAATATGGTTATGGTATGGCATCGGTGCGTTTTATTTGCGGAACCAACCAGATTCACAAGGATCTTGAACAAGCAATTAGTCAGTTCCTAGGTTACGAAGATACAATTTTATTTAGCTCATGCTATGATGCCAATGGTGGGGTATTTGAAACCTTACTTGGTGAACAGGATGCGATTATTTCTGATGAATTAAACCATGCTTCTATTATTGATGGTGTTCGCTTGTGTAAAGCTAAGCGATTCCGTTATAAAAATAATAATATGCAGGATTTGGAAGAACAGTTGAAAGCTGCTGATGCTGCTGGAGCAAGATTTAAAATGATTGCAACTGATGGCGTGTTTTCGATGGATGGGATTATTGCTAACCTTAAAGGCATTTGTGATTTAGCTGATAAATATAATGCACTGGTTATGGTTGATGATTCTCATGCTACTGGGTTCACTGGTAAACATGGACGTGGTACACCAGAATATTGCGGTGTTGAGGGGCGAATTGATGTAATGACCAGTACACTCGGCAAAGCTCTTGGTGGTGCGTCTGGTGGGTATATTTCTGCCAATAGAAATATTATTGACTTACTACGTAATCGTGCGCGGACTTATTTATTCTCTAACGCGTTAGCTCCGGTGATTACTGCAGCTACATTGACGGTATTGAAAAAAGTTACTGAAGCAGATAGCTTACGCGAGCAATTAGAGCGCAACAAAAAACAATTCCGCGATGGTATGGCGGCAGCTGGATTTGATTTGGTTCCCGGTGAACACCCGATTATTCCGGTGATGTTGTATGATGAGAAATTAGCTGTTGAGTTTGCACAAAAATTGTTGGCGCATGGCATTTATGTGATTCCATTCTCATTCCCTGTAGTACCAAAAGGTAAAGCGCGGATTCGCACGCAAATGTCTGCTAAACACACGCCAGAACAGATTGATAAGGCTATTGCTGCTTTTATCGCTGTTGGTAAAGAATTAAACGTTATTAAGTAGAAAAGAGATACTATGACTAAAATGAAAGCATTAATTAAAGAGCGTGCTGAACCCGGAATCTGGATGGGGGAAGTTGATAAGCCAACGATTAAAGATGATGAAGTTCTAATTAAAATTAAAAAAACTGCAATTTGTGGTACCGATTTACATATTTATAAATGGGATGCTTGGGCACAAGCAACTATCCCTGTTCCAATGCATGTTGGACATGAGTTCGTTGGAGAAGTGGTTGAAGTCGGTAAGAATGTAAAACAAAAGAATCTGGCGATTGGTGACCGGGTTTCCGGTGAAGGTCACATTGTTTGTGGAACTTGCCGTAACTGTCGTGCGGGTCATTTTCATCTTTGTCCGAATACCATTGGCGTTGGTGTAAATCGCCCGGGATGTTTTGCTGAATATCTAGCTATTCCTGCGTTTAATGTATTTAAGCTGCCAGAATACGTGTCAGATGATATTGCAAGCATGCTTGATCCATTTGGTAACGCTGCACATACTGCATTATCATTTGATTTGATCGGTGAAGATGTATTGATTACTGGTGCGGGTCCGATTGGCTGTATGGCGGTCGCGATTTGTAAAAAAGTTGGCGCTAAAAATGTCATTATCACTGATGTCAACGACTATCGTTTGAGCCTTGCCAAACAAATGGGTGCTGATGCTGCGGTTAATGTAAGCGACTGCAAAAATGCAGAGCAAATTGATGCCAAACTGCGTCAGGTGATGGCTGAATTGGATATGGAAGAAGGTTTTGATGTTGGGCTTGAAATGTCTGGGATTGAAGATGCAATTCATTCCATGATTGATCTAATGATTAATGGTGGTAAGATTGCTATGTTGGGTATTTCTGCCAGACCAGTAGCACTTGATTGGAATAAAGTAGTCTTTAAGAGCCTGTATCTTAAAGGTGTCTATGGTCGTGAAATGTTCGAAACATGGTATAAAATGGTTTCATTAGTTAAGTCAGGTTTAAATGTAAATCCTATTATTACCCATGTTTTGCCAGTGCAAAATTATCTTGAAGGATTTGAATTAATGAAAGCAGGTAGCTGCGGTAAAGTAATTCTCGACTGGACTACATTACACGGGTAGTTGGTTTATATTCTCTGCAGATAAATCTGCAGAGAATACTTTATAGGACGAAAATTATGGATTTGTTAGAAACAGCAAAGCAAAAATT
>SSGY01000202.1 GCA_008017145.1 Neisseriales bacterium | reverse complement strand
TGGGCATTATGCCAAGAGCAGCAAATTGCTCATGGAATGCTGCGCTTGCCATTGACTGAATTAAGTAGCGGCTATCATAATAGGTTTAGAGATATTTTAGAACAAATTAAATAGGTTGATTTATGCAATTCAAGATGGTAAATAAAAAAGAGCTCGCTTTAATATTAGCAACATTACTTGGTGTAAGTGCCTGCGGTACAGTAGATTCGCAAGCCGCGTTTACGTCTACCGCGCCACGTAATACTGATACTTTGGTAACTCCGCCGGGCTTAACTTCACCTGATTTAGTAACTAACTATAAAATGGTGCCAACAGCAACACAACAGGCACAAAATGGTTATCAGTTGGCTAATACCAAAGGAATGCAAATTGTCTATGGTGGTTCACAACGCTGGTTAGTTATTGAAAGCAAGGATGTGAATACGGTTTGGCCAATGGTTACTGCATTTGTTAATCAGATTGGTTTGACAATCAAATATCAAAATCAGTCGATTGGAGTGATTCAGACCGATTGGGCAGCACGTAATAATAAAGTCCCACAGGGAACAAGTATTCGTGGTTTCTTTGACTGGGTTGGCTGGGGTAGCATGTATTCATTAAATTCAATGTATATGTACCGTATTACCTTATGGCAGAACGGCAAAGATGTAGTCATTATGGATACTAATTATCAAATGGATGAAGAATACGAGGGCTGTCGTTCCCCTGGGATAGCAGATACTTCAACTTTAGCTTCTTCTGATCAACAAAGAACTAAATGGATACCTCGTCCGTCAAATCCACAATTAGAATTGGAGTTTTTGACGCAGTATATGGCTTTTGCAGGTATGCCAGAAGAGCAAGTTAAGAAAATCGTGGCAACTGCAGAATCAGCACCAAAAACAGCAGCTCTAGTAAATAATCAGGTGGTTGTAAATGATCAGTTTGATCGGGCATGGTGGCGTACTGCGATTGCTCTAGATCGTGTTGGTCTAGGTATTGTAGACAAAAATCGCACTACTGGTGATTACTATGTTTATCCATTACAGGCGCAACTGGATAATCCAGATCCTAGCTTCATTCAACGTTGGTTTAGTAGCGAATCTGCCAATGCTAAAGCTGCACCAAAACCGATGTATACAGTTAAATTAACAGCTCAGGGTAATCAGACGTTAATTAGTCTGACTCAGTTTGATGGTAGCACTCCAGATAAAGACTTTACTGCTAATCAGAAAAAATATCTGACTGGACTAGCTCAGCAATTACAGTAAATAAAAGCGGCAAAATGAAAATTCTTGGCTCTATCCTTGATCAGCTTTATCAATCGCGTAAAGAATCTCCGCAGATTCAGCGCGATTTAGTGCTGGATATTGCCAGACGTGGTTTTTTGAAACAGGTGGTAAGTGCGACGGCATTTGGTGTAGCTCTTGGCACTTGTAATCATTTTGCTTATGCTACTGGAATCAACGGGCTACCAGATTTAGGCGATAATGATCGCTCCAATCTCTCGCCGTATCAAGCGGATTTGTTGGGTAAGCAAGTTATTCTCAATATCTACGCTCAAGGTAGCATGGTTGATGATTATGATTGTTTAGATTATCTAAATACTTTAGGTAGTCAGTTGGTAAGTTTTTCGCCTATGGCTGGCGATCAATTCAATTTTTACTTGATTAAAGATCGTGAGATTAATGCTTTTGCATTACCAGGCGGTTATATTTGTGCTTATAATGGTCTGATTTATACTACGCTTTCCGAAGCTGAGTTATCATCTGTGCTCTCTCACGAGATTGGACATGTAGTACAACATCATATTTTCCGTAATATTAGTGTACAAAATCGGGCACAATGGACCAGTGTTGCAGGGTTGCTGGCTGGGGCGCTTCTAGCTACAGTTAGTCCAAGTGCTGCTATGGCTGCCATTCAGGGTGGGCAGGGATTGGCGCAACAAAATATGCTATCTTTTTCACGTGATTATGAACGGGAGGCGGATCGGGTTGGTCAACAGCTAATGTATCAGGCAGGATTTGATGCGCACGCGATGCCGGAGTTTTTTCAGCGCATGCAAGATGCTTATAAATTTAATACGAATGACGCTTTAGCTTTTTTACAAACTCATCCAGTGACCGTTGAACGTTTGAGTGAAGCTGAGTCTCGTGCCAATCAAATGCCTGTCAAAATGCGTCAAGATAGTATTGATTTTTTACTAGTCCGTGAAAAATGTCGTATTCGGCAAATTAGTAGTGAAGATGCTACTAAATTTTATCTTAATTCAATTGCTTCTAAGCGCTATGTAAGTTTGGAGGCACAACAGTATGGTCTATCACTTAGCTATTTCTTAACTAAACAGCTTAAAGCTAGCATTACCACACTTAATAAAATTAATAATCCTCAATATATGAATCACCCGATTGTTTTAGGACTCAGAGCTAAGTTACTAATTGCTAACCGCGAGAATAAGTTGGCGGATAAACTCTATGATCAAGCCGTCGAAAGCTATCCTAATCATAAGGGGTTATGGATGGGGCAGCTTGAATTTTTAATGGCTAGTAGCGGTTATTCTAAAGCAGCATTGCGGCTGAATGATTTGGCACAGAGCAATGCAAGTGATCCCGATGTGTGGGATCAGTACGCGATTTTATATTCTGATACTAAATTAGATAATCCATTACGTTATCACTATGGCTTGGGAAATGAATTTTATACATTAGGAAATTACCAATTAGCACTTGAACAATATCAAGCTGCGATGAAGGCTAAAGTAAAACAAGCTGGTGATGACAATATTCAAGATTTAGTTAGTGCTAAGATTCCTGATGCACTACGTAAACTAAAAACTTAACACTTTTTCGCTAAATAATCACTATTTAACCTCTGTTTTGAGGTAAAATCACAAATATCTACTATCTGTTTAAGGATTATCATGACACAACAGTATCCTTTTCGTAATTTTTATCATATTGTAGCAACTAATGCTAAAAACTCCCCGAATAAAACGATCATCTATGATGGTGATCTGAAAATAAGTAATCGACAATTAATGGAGTACGCGGATAGTGTTGCCAGTCGTTTGTATGATTATGGGATTAAACCGGGTGATAAAGTTGCATTGGTAATGGCAAATTCGTGGCAATTCATTGCTACTTTATTTGCAATTAGCAAGCTTGGTGCTGTAGTCGTGGCAATAAATAATTTTCTCAAAGAAGATGAGATTGCTTATATAGTTAATGATTCTCAAGCAAAAGTATTGTTTTCGTCGACAAAATTTGCCAAAGAAACTCGTGAGTTGTTGATTAAAACCAATATTTGCAAGATTATCTGGGTTGATGGTGATGCTCCAGTGATTAATGATCGCAATATTGACTATGCAAAAATAATTGCGGAACAAAAAAATACTGCTCCATACGCTGATAAATCTTCCGAAGAGTTGGCTTTGATTGTTTATACCTCCGGCACAACAGGCAAGCCTAAAGGCGCAATGCTATCATACAACAATATACATTCAAATGTTCATTGTTGCATGCAGCATTTGAGAGTTAAGCATGGCGGCATAAGGATGGTTTGTTATTTACCAATGTTCCATGCCTTTACCTTAACTGTAACGGTAATTTTACCAATTTTTACCGATAGTGGAGTGATAGTTATTCGCTCTATTGCAACTAAAGGTGACTTTGCTAATTTACTGAAACAAGTTTTACTTAAGCGAGTACCATTTTTTGCTGGTGTTCCAGATGTCTATAGCGCTCTGGCAAAAGCTAAATTACCATGGTATTTTCACTGGTTTCACTCAGTTAAAGGTTTTATTTCTGGCGCGGCTCCTTTGGCTGAGGAAACGATGCGTAATTTTGCCGCTAGCTTTAAGCGCGGCACTTTAATCCAAGGCTATGGAATTAGTGAATGTTCTCCCGTCGTATCCGTGAATCTACCTTGGGAAAATCGAGTTGGTTCAGTGGGTAAACCATTACCTAGCTATCAGGTAGAAGTTTTTGACGAAGAAATGAAACAGTTGCCGAGGGATTCAATTGGTGAAATTTGTGTTAAAGGTGGCTGCGTGATGATGGGGTACTATAATCGACCAAATGATACAGCAGAAACAATTATTGATGGTTGGTTTAGAACTGGTGATATTGGTAGAGTTGACAAAGATGGTTTTGTATTTATAGTTGACCGTAAAAAAGATTTGATTATCAGCAAAGGTATGAATATTTATCCGCGTGAAATCGAGGAAATTATTTATACTAATGAAAAAGTTAACGCTTGTGCAGTAATTGGTATTAGGGACAGCGAAGCTAATGAAACCCCTGTAGCATATGTTGAATTGAAAGAAGATGTAACGGCTACGGAATCTGAATTAAAAGATTATATTCGTCCGCATTTAGCGCCATTTAAGCAACCGCGTAAGATTATCTTTATTGAAAAATTGCCGCGTAATGCAACAGGCAAAATTTTAAAACGGGAGTTACGCGAGTTAGCGCATAGTTAAAACTATAATTATTTGTTTGCCTTTGCATGGAATTATTAAAATGAAAGATCTTAAGGCAATAGGCTGTGATATCATGAAATTAGTTACTTAATTTTTTAAATTTGAAAGACGATAAATGACAGTTAGAACACGTTTCGCACCCAGTCCAACTGGGTTTTTACATATTGGTGGAGCACGTACCGCATTGTTTTCATGGGCATATGCAAAAAAGAATAATGGAGCTTTTATTCTTAGAGTAGAAGATACTGACGTTGAGCGCTCAACGCAAGAATCAGTTGATAGTATTTTACATGCAATGGATTGGTTGGGATTGGATTATGCCGAAGGTCCGTTTTATCAAATGCAACGCATGGAGCGTTATAAGAAAGTAATTCAACAGATGTTGGATGCTGGCACTGCATACCATTGTTATTGTTCTAGAGAAGAACTTGATCAGATGCGTGAAGAACAACGTGCTCGTGGTGAAAAGCCGCGTTATGATCGTCGCTGTTTACATCAGCAACCACGTGATGGCGTTAAACCAGTAGTGCGCTTTAAAAACCCACAAGATGGCGTTGTCGCTTGGGATGATCTGGTTAAAGGACGGATTGAAATCGCGAATAGTGAATTAGATGATTTGATTATTGCTCGTTCTGACGGTACACCGACCTATAATTTTTGCGTGGTTGTTGATGATCTGGACATGAAAATTACTCATGTAACCCGTGGTGATGATCATGTTAACAATACGCCACGTCAGATTAATATTTTACGCGCGTTGGGTGCGACTCCGCCACTATATGCGCATTTACCGATGATCTTACGCGATGATGGACAAAAAATGTCTAAGCGTAATGATCCTGTCAGCGTTGTTCAGTATCGCGATATGGGAATATTGCCTGAAGCATTACTCAATTATCTGGCGCGTCTGTGCTGGGGGCATGGTGATGATGAGGTATTTAGTATTGAACAATTTGTTGAATGGTTTGATTTGAATAATATTTCGCCATCTCCGGCACGCTTTGATATGAAAAAATTATTCTGGGTAAATGCACAGCATATTAAATCAACTGCTAATACCAAATTGATTGAGTTAATCTCGCCTCAATTATTAGCGCAAAATATTCAGCTTGAGCAATTAGATGTTAACGCAATTATGGAGTTGGTAAAAGCTCGTAGCGATAATTTGAACGCGCTTACTAAAGAAGTAGCATATTTTTATCAACCACTAGCACCAAGTGCTGAAGAGTTGACAAAACATATGACGGATGGTGCAACACAAGTTCTAAATAATTTTGCAAACGCTATAGAAGCACTTAACGAGTGGTCATTAGATGCAATTAAAGCATTAATTAAAGAATTTTGTACGAGCCAAAATATTAAAATGCCGCAACTTGGTATGCCTTTACGCTTAAAATTGTGTGGAACTACACAAACTCCTTCATTTGACGCAATTATCCATATTCTGGGTAAAAACAATGTCTTAGCTCGGTTGAGAGCTTAGTGCGACAAGGTTTTTTACAAAATTATTGCAAAAATAATTGACAGGATGATGAGGGTTGAGATAGAATACCTATCTCAACGTTAAGGGCGAATTAGCTCAGTCGGTTAGAGCGACGGAATCATAATCCGCAGGTCCGGGGTTCGAGTCCCTGATTCGCCACCAAAAACGTCGTCAAAATGCCGGAATAGCTCAGTTGGTAGAGCAGCTGACTTGTAATCAGAAGGTCGAGGGTTCAATTCCTTTTTCCGGCACCATTTTTATCCGATATTAAGGCCAGGTAGCTCAGTCGGTAGAGCAGAGGATTGAAAATCCTTGTGTCGGCAGTTCGATTCTGCCCCAGGCCACCATCTAAAATAATAAATCAACATTCTTAAATATAGCCATTACTTACAGATTTTGTAATAATTGTTTCTCCAAGAAAAGAGCAACTTTATACTTGCTGTACTTAGTGGAATTATGCTATAATCCGCAAATTTTTTTGAGGAAATGCAATGTTAATTAGACCTATTTCAGATATTATCTGCCACCGCAATGAAGTGGTAAAGGTCGCTGCATTTACCTTAGATAACTTTATTAGCTATTGAAAACTCACTATTTTTAGTGAGTTTTTTTATGCCTACAAGAATAATTAAGAAGGAATTACGATGCTTGAACAATTAATTTTAGATATGTATGCAGTAGATATGATCAAATTTGGCGAATTTACTCTTAAATCTGGTAAGAAATCCTATGTTTATGCTGATATTAGAACCGCAATTTCACATCCTAAGATTTTTACCACGCTTTGTGATTTGATTTATAGCGAAATGAATGGTCTTAAATATGATTCAATTTGCGGTGTACCATATTCGGCATTGACTTTTGCCAGTGGCATCGCCTATGCACATCAAATTCCGATGCTGTTAAAGCGCAAAGAAGCCAAAGAATATGGCACCAAAAAAATTCTCGAGGGTAATTATCAAGCTGGCGATACTTGTTTAGTGATTGAAGATGTCGTGACTACAGGGATGAGCATTGGTGAAACCACTGTAGTCTTAGAAGAGGCTGGGCTAAAAGTGCAGGATATCGTGTGCTTTATTAACCGCAATCAAGGTGGTCAAGAACGCTTAACTGAACAAGGATATACACTACATAGTATTATTGATTTATACCAAGTGCTTGAAATCTTACTTAAACATGGCAAAATTTCAGCGGCGGATAAAGCTCAAGCTGAAGCATTAATCGGAGCATAATATGATAGCAATGCAAAAAGCCTATTTAAAATTAGCTAATGGACGGGTCTTTGAAGGCTTGGCACCAGTATGGCAAATTGCTGCCAGTTTTGGCGAAGTAGTATTTAATACTGGAATGACTGGTTATGAAGAAACTTTAACTGATCCTTCGTATTCTGGGCAGATTTTAGCGTTTACCTTCCCGATTTTGGGAAATTATGGCGTGTCAGATGGACATCGTTGGGAATCAGCGCAAATTCACGCCAAAGGGGTGATTTGTGAGACGCTTTTTGATAAGCCAGCCCATCATTCTAGTGAGCAAACTTTTTTACACTGGTTAGAGCAAAAACAAGTGCCATTGATTTGCGGTGTTGATACTCGTGAATTGACTAAAGTTATCCGTGAGTATGGTGTACTTAGTGGGGCGATTGTTTATGATGCTGAGCAAGCAGTTGATTTTAATGATAG
>SSGY01000102.1 GCA_008017145.1 Neisseriales bacterium | reverse complement strand
TTAATTAGATAAACATCTTTATCATAGAATAAATCTACGATATCATCACGCGTATAACCAATAGCTTTTAACAATAAGCTGATTGTCATTTTACGGCGTTTATCAATCCGGAAATAAATCAGATCTTTAACATCAAACTCTAAATCCAGCCAGCTACCACGATAAGGAATAATCCGTGCTGAATAAAGTAATTTATTTGCTGAATGGTTTTTACCATGATCATGTTCAAAATAAACACCCGGAGAACGATGTAACTGAGCAACCACCACACGTTCATTACCATTGATAATGAATGATGCAGTGTCAGTCATGAAGGGAATTTCACCCATATAAACTTCTTCTTCAGTACTATGCAAGATAGTTTTGAAATCAGTTTCACGATCAAAAACAGTTAGGCGAATTTTAGCATGCAATTTTCCAGCATAAGAAACACCGCGCAACAAACACTCGTGAACATCAAAAAGTGGATTGTTAATACTGTAACTAATAAAATCTAAACGAGTCGCACCATTATTGGAAATAATTGGGAAAATGTCGCTAAATGCTTTTTGTAAACCGATATTAGTGCGCTTAGCTGGTTGTATTTTATGTTGTAAAAATTCTTCATAAGAATTTTTTTGCATTGCCAAAAGGTAAGGTACCTTTAATGAAGCCGGTTGCTTGGCAAAGCTTTTACGGATACGTTTTTTTTCTGTGAAAGAATAGCTCATATAGTAAAGCTCCGAAGACTATGGGTAAAAGAAAAGAGAACAAAAATAACCACTTATGCATATAAATAATTATTTTTAAACACTTTAAGGGCTAAATATGACTAATACGGCAAAAGAGGCAACAGTTTTGTTACCTCTCCATTTATGAATTTTTGATTATTTTGGTAATCAATTATTTCATTTCTGCAGTTGCACCAGCTTCAGTAATTTTCTTAACTAGAGCTTCAGCATCAGCTTTAGAGATGCCTTCTTTAACTGCTTTTGGTGCAGCTTCAACTAAACCTTTAGCTTCAGCAAGACCTAAACCAGTGATTTCACGTACAACTTTAATTGCAGCAACTTTATTAGCACCAGCGCCAGTTAAAATTACGTCAAATTCAGTTTTTTCTTCTGCAGCGGCAGCAGCGCCACCAGCAGGACCTGCAACTGCAACCGCAGCAGCAGAAACACCGAAAGTTGTTTCCATTTCTTTAACTAAATCTGACAATTCCATTACTGTCATGCTACCAATTGCTTCAATGATTTCTACTTTAGAAATAGCCATTATAGACTCCTAATAAATCTTAAAAATTAATAATATTTAACCAATGTTACTGAATTACAGCAACGTATAATTATGCAGCTTCTTGTTCTTTCTTGTCTTTAAGTGCAGACACAAGACGAACAAAGCTAGCTGGAATTTGTTGCATAACACCCATAACCATAGCCAATAATTCATCACGGCTAGGGATAGAAGCCAATTGTTTAACGCCAGCGACGTCAAGCATTTGTTCATTATACATACCAGCAACGATTTTTACTTTATCGTTTGCTTTTGTGAAGTCACTGATAATTTTCGCTGCAGCGATTGGATCAGCTGAAACCGCATAGATCAATTGACCGACCATTTGGTCTGCCAAAGGAGCAAATTTCGTACCTTCTGTAGCTTTACGAGCTAATGTATTTTTTACTACGTGTAAATATACATTGGCTTTACGTGCTTGCGCACGGATAGCTGTCATTGACTCAACAGTTACACCCGCATATTGTGCGATTACAACAGTTTGAGCAGTACTTAGCGTTTCAGAGACCTCGGCAACAACGGCTTTTTTGTTTTGTAAGTTTAAACTCAAAGCTTAACTCCTAAACTTTACTCATTTACCTTTAAAATTAAAGATAATCAGTCTCATAATGATACAAAATGAGATTACCGAGTAATAGTGGTTTCAATTCGATTTATTGAGTCAAATTATTTAAAATAACTTTTGTCTTTTTACGAGATCGCCACTATCTGCGCAGGACTATTTTTCAACATTTAAGTTTATGTGGCACTAGGTCAGATAAACTCCCGCGGTCTATGATAATGATAAAGCAGAATTAACCGCCTTACCCCCTCTGTAAATATAGCTAAAAATAGCCATTATTTACAATAAATCGCGAGATACACAGCAATGTTGTCGCTGTAACATCTCACAATTATATTTATTTAGCAAGTGAGCTCAAGTCAACCTTAACGCCAATACCCATAGTGCTGGATACAGTTACACGTTTCATGTATTGACCTTTAGATGTTGCAGGTTTTGCTTTTTGCAAAACATCCACCAAAGCTGCCATATTTTCTTGCAATTTATCAGCGGCAAATGAAGCACGTCCGATTGTTGAATGGATGATACCATTCTTGTCAGTACGGTATTGAACTTGACCAGCTTTAGCATTTTTAACTGCTGTTGCAACATCAGCCGTAACTGTACCAACTTTAGGATTTGGCATTAAACCACGTGGACCTAAGATTTGACCAAGAGTACCAACCACACGCATAGTATCAGGCGTAGCGATAACTAAGTCGAAATTCATGATACCTTTTTTAACATCATCAGCTAGCTCTTCTAGACCAACGATATCAGCACCAGCAGCTTTAGCCGCTTCAGCTTGAGGACCTTGTGCAAAAACTGCAACGCGTACAGTTTTACCAGTACCATTAGGCAATACGATTGAACCACGGATCATTTGATCTGATTTACGAGGATCAACACCTAGATTGATAGCAACGTCAACTGATTCGTCAAATTTAGCTGTAGCAGCTTTTTTAACCATTTCAATCGCTTCGCTTGCTGCAAATAGTTTTGTATTGTCAAAACTAGCAACTGCTTTCTGTTTTTTAGTTAATTTAGCCATTATTTAACCCCTTCAACTTCTAAACCCATACTACGCGCAGATCCTGCGATAGTACGTACGGCAGCATCTAAATCCGCTGCGGTTAAATCAGGTTCTTTAGTCTTAGCAATTTCTTCTAATTGCACACGAGTAACCTTACCAACTTTATCCGCATTTGGACGAGCGCTTCCGCTCTTAATTCCAGCAGCTTTTTTCAATAGAATTGAAGCAGGAGGTGTTTTTAAAATAAATGTGAAGCTTTTGTCTGAATACGCTGTAATAACCACAGGAACAGGTAAACCTGGTTCCATTGAGCCAGTTTTTGCATTAAATGCTTTACAGAATTCCATGATATTTAAACCACGTTGACCAAGAGCTGGACCAACTGGAGGTGATGGATTTGCTTTACCAGCACCGATTTGTAGCTTGATGAAGCCAATGACTTTTTTTGCCATCTATCGAGACCTTTAAAATGGGTAAAACGCTTGCAAAAGAGTAACTTATGCTTGCTCCCCGGTTATTTTGAATTTTTGAGCTTGAAATTATAACACAATCAGCACCATACAAGCAAATAAAAAGGCGAAGAACCAATTGTTTTTCGCCTTACAAGTAGTATATTTGCTACAAATTATCGTTTGGAGATAGCTTGGTTGTACCCTGACATACCAGATGTAGCATTGCCAGCCAGCACACCTGTATACAAGTCAACTAATGGAGCATAGCTTAACTTGAATGTGGTACGATTAAAAATAGCTTTAAATAATTTTTTCATTTTAGTTCTTCCTTTGTAATTTCAAATAAATAGCCCCTAGACCGACATCCGGCTAAGGCATAATTACAGTGAAATCAAACTGGAAGAAATTACTAATTGAGCCAAAGATTAGCCCAATAAGTGATGTCTTGAAACATTATGATTTCACCTAACAGCGTTATTGTAACAAAACCGTCACAGCAAAGTCAATAATGCTTCAACACTTAAGGTCAATCAACTATCCGCACTTTGTCACCTGCTTTGACCGTAAGAACATTGCCAGCAAGGACTTTCTCACCAGGAAGCAGACCACTAACTGCACAAGTCAAGCTTTGTTGATTTTCTAAAATAAGCCCGACCTGTTTTTGTATAACTACCCCATTTTTCAACACTAACACATATTGCTTATTGGCAATATTCCGTAACGCATCACAGCTCACTACTGATTGGTTTGGCAAACTTTTTAAAACTATTTGCCCTTTTATAAATTGCCCAGCTTTTAGCACACTGTTTTTATTGTTAAACTCAATATAAACCGTATACGACCTAGTTCCAGCAACCGCCACCTGATTAATACGCGCAACATTGCCTGCATACTCACGCGCGTCAGTCTCAACTTTAAATATAACCGACTGCCCTAAAGAAACCTCATTAATTTGGTCGCTTGGAATAGCAGCCTTAATTTCCATCGTATCCAAGTTAGCTAAAGCAAACAATTTGGTATTCTTAAGTGCAAGCTGCCCCGGTTCAATACTTTTTTGATAAACCACACCAGCAAATGGTGCCGTAATGTGTGTATTTGCCAGTTGCTTTTTACTTCTAGTTAACATTGCCAATTGAGCTTTATAATTTTGCGATGATGCTTCATAATTATTTACAAGTTCATCAAACGCAATCTGTGAAATAAAACCTTGCTTCAATAATTGCTCTTGCTTATCCATCTTTTGTTTATCAAGCTCAAGTTTAGCTCGAGCTGTCGCTACTTGTGCTTCTTGTTGCGATACCGCTTGCGCCAAATCCAGAGTATCCAGCTCTGCTAATGCCTGCCCAGCCTTAACTAATTGCCCTTCTTCAACCATAACTTTGATGATCTTGGCATCAACTTCAGAAGAGATAATCGTCTGAGCCTTAGGTGACAAGTCACCGGTAAAGTTTACTATTGCACTAATTGACTCTTGCTTCACAGTAGTAATATCAGCCTGATTTAATAAACTATCATCACTTTTGGTTATTTTAGCGCGCTCTTCTTTAGTTACCACTTTCACAATAACTAATAAAACTATAATTGCAGTTAATATCAGCAGGATTTTTTTAGAGAATATTTTCTTCAATTTACACCCAATTTAAACGGTTATACGTTGAACGCTCATAAGTTGAGTTTTTATGTATAGACTCTAAGTGGTCGTAAATATAGCTAGGAGTATCAAGAAAAAAGGCGACGCGGTGTAGATAAACCACATAAGGAGTCTTTTTTAGCGATACGACAACGCTAGAATTATGAGCGCGACGAGTATAGCAAACGCTGTATTATAACAAATATGCTATAATTGAGTTGTCTTTACAACCTCAATAGAAACACCTTATGAAGAAAAAAACCAAAGCACCAGCTGCCGTAAATCAGAAACTTGAGATAATTTCACTCTATCAATTTAGCAAACTAGCTATGACTTTCTGGGTTGGTGGTACTCTCACCGTTGGAATTGTTATTATTCCCTTATTATTTAAAACGCTCGATGAAATAACTGCAGCAGGACTTGCTGGACAGATTCTGAATATCAATGCTTATATTGGAATTGTATCTTTGGTATTAGCGCTACTAGATGTCTGCTTTCAAGCGCGTTTGTCGCTACTTAAATCACGTAAATTTTGGTATATCGTCACAATGGAAGGTCTGTTAATTGTAAATTATTTTGCAATTTTCCCAATCATTGTTGAATTAAGAACTAAGCTAGCTGATGTAGCAAATCACGTAATTCAACACACCAGTGAATTCAGCTTTTGGCACTCCGTATCTGCTATAATGTTTCTAATTATTTGTATTTTGGGTACCCTTTATATCGTTGAACGCTAATTATACAAGGGCTGGACAATCAAAGCGGATTATCTTTAACCAATTTTAAAGTATGCTTTGGTTGTCTAGCCCATAAAAAATTGATTATTCAAACTTTACCAACATATTTTTAATTGAAATATAGCATCTGACCCTAACTACTCAGGGCAACAACCTACCTCTTTGCACTTAAGATCATCAAATTCGTATTGTAAAGTAACATGATCAATATTATGCTTGCTCAATAACATGCTTTGACAATCTTTTAAGATTTGTGGCCAACCTTCTGGGTTGCATGCTACCACGTGTGCAGATAAAGCAGCCTGATTAGCAGAGATATACCACACATGAAGATCATGTACCTCTAGCAGACCGTCAATCGCCAGTAAATCTTTGCCAACCTGCTCATAGTCAACACTATCGGGAACTCCTGCCATTAGAATTATGGCAGATTTTTTCATTAAATTGAAATTGGACACGATCAATAAAATAATTACAACCAAAGACAACAAAGGATCAACAATCGACCAATTGGTAAAATAAATAATTGCCCCAGCAATAATTGCAACCAAAGAACCAAATAAATCCCCCATAGCATGTATCATTGCAGCTTTAGTATTAAGCGAGTGTGAATTTTTAGATAATACCCAAACTATTAGCCCATTAACCAAAAACCCCAAAGCGGCAACAACAAATAAACTAGCACCATGAACCTCAACGGGTTGCATAAACCGCTGTACTACCTCAAACAATAGCCATAAAGTTAATACCGTAGTAAACATGCAGTTAATTAAAGCCCCTAAAACCTCAGCTTTCCCATAACCAAAAGTTAGATTAGTTGTGGCAGGGCGTTTGCTGATAACATTGGCAAAATAAGCAATCATTAGCCCCGCTGCATCAGTCATCATATGAACAGCGTCGGATTGTAAAGCAATTGAATGAATTAAATACCCAGCAACCCCCTCAACCAATGAAAAGGTAAACGTAGCAATCAAACACCAAAATAGTATCCGACCGCTGGTTTCACGAATCATATTACCATGATTGTGACTATGCTCCGCATGATCGTGTTCGTGTGCGCTATGATTGTGATTATGCGCGATATTATTATGGCTGTCATCACCATGCACATAACTACCTGAATCATCATGAGCTAAAAATTTGCTATGTTTTTCATCTTGCTGGCTCATTCTTTCTAACCTTCTTTAGCATGATTGATTGTATATTTAGGAATTTCAACTATTAAATCTTCATCACCAGTTAAAGCCTGACAAGATAAGCGCGAGAGCGAAGTAAGCCCCCATGCCATATCTAACAAATCTTCTTCACGCTCATCCAACTCATTTAAAGAGTTGAAACCCTGCCGGATAATAACGTGGCAAGTGGTACAGGCACGCGCCATTTCACAGGCATGTTCAATCTCAATTCCATGCTCCAACAGGCTCTTACATAAATTTTTACTACTTTCAACTTGAAACTCTGCACCATTAGGACAAATTTCTTCATGAGGTAACACTTTAATTATAGGCATTTTTAATCTATTCCTTGACTGTATAACTTCAGGAGCTGATTATACCATAATAAAAGCCTCTAATTTTAGTCAACTATTATTAATTATGCTAACTCGCAATTTATCACAATCAAGTTCAACTTACCAGAATAAAAAGGCTCGACAACTCAAAATGTTATTAAAATATACCTCTTGATATTACTTATACAAATTTATTGATCAAGTATTTATTTTTCAGCTATAATCATCATGTTATTTGTACATAATTACCGCTTAACTACATAAACTCAAAATAAACAATCAAACAGGAGTAAAAATGAGAAAACTTCTTTTAACGTTGGCTGGAATTGCAATAATTCATGACGCTATGGCGTGTACCGCAATTAATATTCAGGCTAAAGATGGCTCTGTCGTTGCCGGACGTACTATGGAATGGGCTTATAACAATATGGAGTGGACGATGTTGTTTTACCCGAAAAATTCAACCTATTATCTTTCTGCCCCAGATTCAAGCACTAACCCCAAAATCAAAATGAACAGTAAATATGCAGTCTTGGCGATTGGTTCACAATTAGCCGCAGATGCACTGGTTGAGGGACAAAATTCGGCTGGCTTAGCAGTCAGTGGTAATTTCCTGCCAGGATTCTCGCAGTACCAAACAGTAACTAAAGACGATAAACACTATGTTTCTGTCGTAGAATTTATCCGTTTTATACTCAGTAATTACGGCTCAGTGGCCGAAGCAAAAGCCAATTTACCGCAATATAAAGTCTGGTTGCCAAATCTAGCCAGCTCACCAGCACAAGCAACAATGCATTTTATGATTACTGACAAAACTGGTAATGACATTGTAATTGAATTTGTTTCAGGTCAAATGAAAATCTATGATAAAACACCCGGTGTTCTAACCAACTCTCCGACGTATGACTGGCATTTAACTAACATTAGAAATTATATCAATCTAAGCAATGAAGCTGTCAGCCAACGCGCAACTGCAACGCTTGGTGACATTACCAATGTCAGTCAAGGCGGAGGCGGTATTGGCTTGCCAGGAGATTATATGTCACCATCCAGATTTGTCCGTGCAGCTTTTTTAAAAAGTTACTCGGATACGCCAGCAAATGAGCAAGAAGCTGTAACTTTAACCACTCACATTTTAGATACCGTCGATATTCCAAAAGGCGCAGTCTCATCAAAAGGTGCGGATGGCAAAATACATTCTGATACCACCCAATGGGTAACAATTAAAGATTTGACCAACAATGTGTGGTATTTTAGCGATTATGACCATCGTGGAACTTTTGTAAAGATAGATATCAGCAAATTGAATAATCAGTCTAAAGCCTTTGCTATGCCGCTAGATAAAATCCAATACCCGGTAAATGATATCACAACTTCTTTAATAAAATAGAGGCAAGCACTCACATTCCATTCGTAGAAATTCAGACTACTACTGATTTTTAATTTACGTTGTATTTCATTAAAAAGCATATCACTTGGTGCGTCGCTTATGAGTTAAATAAAATCAATTTTGATTTTTTTGATGCGGCGCACAAAATTTTTATAGTATTTGTCGTATTTATGCTATAATCAAAAATTCAAAAAATCATAGCCGCTTACTGTGCGTTGCTAGTCAACAAATTTATGAGGAGTGCCACTTATGCCATCATTTGACGTAGTATCTGAAGTCAATAAAGTTGAATTAACTAATGCCATCGATCAATCCAACAAAGAGATTGCTAATCGCTTTGATTTTAAGGGTTCTGATTGTAAAATTGAGCTCAAAGATTTGGATCTAACCATCTATGCTGACAATGATTTTCAGCTAGGTCAGGTAAAGGATATTTTAGTTGGCAAACTTACCAAACGAGGAGTTGATACACGTTCACTAAGTGAAGGTAAAGTTGAAAAAGTTAGCGGTAATAAATTAAAAGAACTTATCAAAGTTAAAAATGGAATTGAGCAAGAACAAGGTAAAAAAATTACTAAGCACATCAAAGATAGTAAGTTAAAAGTTCAAGCTTCAATCCAAGGTGAGACTGTGCGTGTCACAGGCACTAAACGTGATGACTTGCAAGATGCGATTGCCCTGCTTAAAAAAGATATTACAGAACTACCATTACAATTTATTAACTTTCGCGACTAACTATAATGATAACGATCCAAAATTTAAGCAAAAGCTATAAACACAAGAAAGGTTCAATCAAGGTTATTGATGATATTAATCTTGATGTTGCTAAAGGTGAAGTCTTCGGGATTATTGGTAAATCCGGTGCTGGTAAATCAACTCTGATTAAGTGCTTAAATTTATTGGAACGTCCTGATAGCGGTAAGATCATTGTAGATGGAGTTGATCTGACTGCAATATCAGCCAATGAATTACGGATACAGCGTCAACAAATTGGAGTAATTTTTCAGCATTTCAACTTGCTAAGCTCCAAAACCATTTTTGCGAATGTTGCACTGCCATTAACTTTACAAGGTAATCACAACAAGGCAGAAATTAAAGCTGCTGTTGATGAAATGCTGTCTTTAGTTGGCTTAAGCCAGTTTGCCAATAAATATCCAGGGAGTTTATCTGGTGGACAAAAGCAACGGGTCGGAATTGCACGTGCATTGATTACCAAGCCAAAGTTACTACTCAGCGATGAAGCTACTTCAGCCTTAGATCCACAAACGACCAATGATATTTTGGAACTTCTGCTGGAAATTAACCAACGACTTGGTATCACCATCGTCTTAATTACCCATGAGCTGGAAGTTGTCCGTAAAATTTGTGATAAAGTTGCGGTAATTGACAAGGGTAAAATTATTGAGCAAGGTAATGCTTTCAATATTTTATTACACCCAAAAGAGTCATTAACTCGTAAATTAATCATTGAAGAAGAATCAGATAAATACCTTGAGAAAGTAAAGCATTTCTATCAGTTTGAAAAGCACCCTCACAAGCATATACTTTTATTGTCATTCGTTGGTGAAGCAACCTACCAGCCAATTTTAAATACAATTAGTAATGAAACTAATGCCAAGTATAGTATTTTACGTGGCGAGCTAGATCGAATTAAGCATATGCCTTTTGGGCAGTTACTGATTGAGTTTGATGGTGACGAAGGTAGCTTAGAAAAAGCTTGTACCATCATGCGTTCAATGAAGGTTCATTTTGAGATCGTTCACTAAAAATATTTCTTTTGGGTAGAAGAAAATGTCATTTGCAATTATTAATGATTTAACTACTAATGTTGACTGGAGTGAAATTAATCAGGCAACCTTAGATACATTATTTATGCTCGGTTTTGCAGTATTATTCAGCACTCTAATTGGTATCCCAGTTGGGCTGATTTTGTTCCTTAGCGGTAAAGGGCGTTTACTACAAAATAGATGGGTCTATAATATCCTCTCTTTTATTATCAATGTATTACGCTCCGTACCATTCATCATTTTATTGATTGTCATGATTCCTACGACCACAATGTTAGTGGGAACTTCACTCGGTGCTAAAGGAACGATACCGCCATTAGTGGTTGGCGCTTTTCCATTTTTTGCCCGCTTAGTTGAAAATGCACTCAAGGAAATTGATGATGGAATCTTTCACATGGCAGAATCATGTGGTGCAAGTACATGGCAAATTATCTGGCATATTTTATTACCAGAAATCATGCCAAGCCTGATTGCCAGTATTACAGTTACCGCAATTGCATTGGTTTCCTATACCGCAATGGCTGGAACTGTTGGTGGTGGTGGATTGGGTGATCTCGCAATTCGCTACGGTTATCAACGCTTTCAGACTGATGTCATGCTAATTACCGTAGTGTTGATGGTAGTCATGGTACAAGTGATTCAGGTAGTCGGAGATTTTTTAGTACGTATATTACGTAAATAATTTGATTTAAATATAAAAAGGGAGAATTTGGATGAAGAAAACATTATTAATTTTGGCAGGGCTAGCTACAGGGGTTAGTTCATTTGCTGCAGAAACGATTACAGTGGGTGCATCGCCAGTTCCACATGCTGAAATGTTAAAATTTGTACAACCAGCATTAGCTAAACAAGGCTATACACTAAAAGTGATTGAATTTTCAGACTATATTACTCCTAATCTAGCTCTATCACAAAAACAAATTGATGCCAATTTCTTCCAACACCAACCATATTTGGATCAATATAATAAAGATCATGGTACTAACTTAGTTTCTTTAGTAAAAGTGCATCTAGAACCAATGGGTGTCTATGCCAATACGGATAGTGAAGCTAAATTCATCAAATCTAAAAAAGCAACTGACGTAGCTCAGAAAAGTAAAATTGGAGTGCCAAATGATCCAACCAATGAAGGCCGAGCACTTAATATCCTTCAAGCTAACGGAATTCTAAAACTTAAAGCTGGCGTTGCTTATCCAACTAAACGTGATATTGTAGGTAATCCATATAATGTTCAAATCGTAGAATTAGATCCAGCAATGTTGCCTCGTTCACTATCTGGCAAACAACTTGATTTAGCTGTGATTAATTCAAACTATGCATTATCTGCTAATCTAAAACCAACGCGTGATGCGGTTATTCTCGAAAGTAAAGATAGTCCATTTGCTAACATTATCGCGGTTCGTCCCGATGAATTAAATCAACCTAAAATGAAAGCGCTAGCTAAAGCAATGACTTCGCCTGAAATGAAGAAATTTATTGAGCAAAAATATAACGGTGCAATTGTTCCTTCATTCTAAAAATGATAGCATTAATCACTGGAAAATTAGTTGAACTAAGCCCGCCACAAGTAGTCATCCTTACTGGTGGGGTTGGTTATGAACTTGACTTGCCAATCTCACATCTGGCACAATTACCACCGCCAGGTAACGAAGTTACTTTGTTTACCCATCAGGTCGTTCGCGAGGATGCACATTTGCTCTTTGGCTTTGTTGATCGTGCTGAGCGCAATTGCTTTCGTCAATTAATAAAAATATCTGGAATTGGTCCACGCATTGCCCTAGCCCTGCTTTCGACAATGAATAGCCAACAGCTCTACGTTGCAATTGAAGAAGATGATGCTAACACGCTATGTCTGACTCCTGGCGTAGGTAAGAAAATGGCAGAGCGCATGCTACTAGAGCTCAAAGGTAAGCTAAGTAATACCGCGGGAATACTTACTGCAACGGGTTTATTTGCAGATAACACGCAAAATCAAGATAGTAATATTCGCAAAGACATTGCTAATGCGCTAGAGAGCCTTGGTTATAATAACAAAGAAATCACTCAAGTTATTAAACAGCTACCAGAACTTAATGATCTCAGTCAAGGAATTAAAGAGTCATTAAAATTACTTAGTAAACATTAATACTTAACTGCTCACCCTATGCAGTAATAGCGTCGTCACAAGGCTCCTCATGTACTTCTCATGTACACTACCGTCGCCTTGTTCCTAACTCTTACAGCATATTGTGGCAGTTATGGGTGAGTATTTACCACTCAAAACATACCGTCCTCGTAGTTAAATGGATATAACGGCCCCCTCCTAAGGGGCAGTTACAGGTTCGATTCCTGTCGGGGGCACCACTTAGGACTGGTTTTATCATGTTAACCATTCAGAATTCAATCGACTTAACACAACTTAATACACTTCACCTTAATTCAATTGCTAATCACTACATCCAGTTAGCATCTTTAGAACAGCTTGACGAAATTGCTTCAATTCTCACTGATTATCCACGCTATTTTGTTTTGGGCGGTGGGAGTAATCTAATTCTTCCAGAAAATTATGATGGACTGGTAATTCATAATCAGTTAAAAGGTACTACTTTTGACGATGATAGCTCTGGATATAAATTAGTAACTGCAGCGGCTGGTGAAATTTGGGATGATTTTGTCGCTAACTGTCTTGCAAATCAAGCCTATGGCTTAGAAAATCTGAGCCTGATTCCAGGAACCGTTGGTGCTTCTCCGGTACAAAATATCGGTGCTTATGGTGTTGAAGTTAAGGATTTTATTGATTATGTCACGGTTTATGATTTTAACCTCCGCCAATTAACTAAATTAAGTAATGCGGAATGCCAATTTAGTTATCGCAATAGTTACCTCAAAAATAAACCACAATATTTAGTAGTCAGCGTTACCTTTAAACTCCCGACAACGGCTAAACTAATGATTAGCTATGGTGATATTGCCAAACAAATGGCAATGATTGATAATCCAACGGCGCGTGATTTACGAGCGTGTATCATTGCTACTAGGCGGAGTAAATTGCCTGATCCGGCTGAAATCGGCAATGCGGGAAGTTTCTTTCACAACCCAATTATTGCATCTGTACAAGCGCAGGAGTTAAAACAACGTTTTCC
>SSGY01000070.1 GCA_008017145.1 Neisseriales bacterium | reverse complement strand
TCATATACTCATCTTCTATGAATCTTAGATTTTATCGGATGCACAACAATGCCGCGCTGGACTATTTTAAATTGCGCTCAAAAGGTACTATTTATTTCACTAATCGCAAATTTCCCAGTATAATTTATTGCAAATAAGAATCATTCTCATATATACTAATAACCTTAAACTAAAAGCACCTTGTCAATTTAGGAATATTTTACTATTATGCTCAAGAAAATTATGCTATTCAGTTCTGGACTGATTTGCACAAACACTTACGGGTTAACTCCCGAAGAAGAGTCTCAAGAACAAACAACAACCGTGGCAAGTGGCTATTTAAGTCGCGGAAATTATTTACAAAATCCATATTTAGGTTTACCCAGCCAAGGCGGAACTGCAAGCTTGAGCGAAAGTCAAATTGCCAGCGATGGAATTGCAAAACGCATCTTCGGCAATGGAACTTGGAATGTGATGGGCGTTGCCAGCTATTATGATCAGAATGGCGGAAATAATTATGGCTATGGAGTAAATATTTTTGCGCAAACTGGTGAAATAGCTGGATTTTCTATCGGTGGATTTTTAACTGGCGTTAACCCCTACACAGCACAAATAAACCCCAGTGATCCAGATCAGCAAGCTCTTGGCTTATCCACTAAAGAACAGCTAGAGATGCAGGAGCTTTTTGTTGAGTATAAGTATTCTGACATGCTGCAACTTGATGCGGGTAGAATCGGGATTAATAATAGCCCATGGCTCACCTATTACCAAAATAATGCGCTCAATTTAGTTACTTATCAAGGAGCATTGGCAAATATTGATCTGGGAAATCATTGGCTGATTACCGCATTAGCGTTCAACCAAGCCCAGATGCTTGGTGAAACTGGTTTTAATAATCAAACATATTATAATAGCTCGATTGACCCGAGTCTTACGCCTGATGGAACCTCAAATTCAACACCAGGAACAATTGCCGCAGGAGTATCATGGAATACACCGACAGAATTATTAGATTTTAGATTATGGGGCTATAAGTTTTATGATTATTCCAACCTCATTTACGCCGATAGTAATCTAAAATTAAAAGCTAGTGATAAATTAGGTTTTGAAATTGGTGTTCAAGGTGCATTACAATTTGGTAGCGATCAAAATATATTGAGTAACAATGGATTAGCCAACAATATAAACAGTAATATGCTTGGTTTACAACTAACCATGAACTATGATTGGCTTGAACTGAAATTAGGCTATAACAATATCTGGGGACCAAATGACTCATTTGAAGGCGGAAATATTGTATCCCCTTACACCTATTCGCTAGCAACCGATCCACTCTATACTACGAGCTGGATGCTAGGTTTAATTGATAAATCTGCAGGCCAGGCGTACAAGATTGCACCAACCGTAAAATTTTTAAATGATGCGCTTGAAGTAGGAGTTAGCGCAGCACGTTATAATACAGTGATTATGCCAGCTAGTAATGAATATGATATTACGTTCAATTATAATGTGCCACAGATCAAAGGATTTACAATCTTTGCAGGTTATGGTTATATTGTTCAACCACTAGATAATGAGGGCAATGGTGGTAATAATTTTGAGGGACAGATTATGCTCAGCTATCTGTATTAGACGGAATACATGATGTAAAAAGGGTTGATAAATCAACCCGCTAGCATAATCAGCAGACTTGAGAATTCTAAAGAGAGCATTATATTCTAAAGGCTGCTGCTTATTGCTTTACGTACTATTTAGCTGGTGCAGCTTGGCAGCTAGACAAGATAATGTGTCCTTTTTTCTCTTGACACATTACTTTCTTACCAGAATTCTCATCTAAAAAGCCTGCTTTACCTTTACCAAATTTGAAACCTTTACAGATCCCTGTCAAAGTATCCGTATTATCACCATCTTTAACAGTGTGCTCGCCACATTTCATTTTGGTGTTATCAAACTGAGGTGCAGTTTGACTTGTTACTGAAGAAGCAATAGGAGCAGCAAAGGCAACTGAAACTGCTGCTGAGGCAATAACGGCAAGAAGAATTTTTTTCATATTTATAAGTTCTTTCTAAAAGTTAAGTAATTATTAATGTGAATCTATCAAATAAATCATATTAATACTTGCTTAGATTTTCATTAATGATACTTGAAGCATTTGATTTTTAAACAGCGCGTATTGGTAAAAAACAGATAAACGTATGTTAGCAGTCTTTGTATAATACAGCAACATTTAAAAATCTCAATAACTTCAATATATAAGTAGTGTATGATACATACTGTTAATTTTTAAGATAGCATGATATCATGAAGCCACTCATTGTAATTAAATACCCCTAATTTGTCAAGCTATATTTATGGCTTTATTGTACCCAAACAAACAAAATATAAAAAATAATTTGACAAATACAAATTTATCTTGTTACAATCCCCTCACTTAGCTTTTTTAAGTAACCTCTTTTTAAACGAAAGGTCTGATTCATGAAATCAGCACAATTACTCCAGATTTTACAGATGGAATTTGTCCAGCAAGTACAAAATACAATTTCGTTACTTAACAATACTATTGCTCAATCTTCTGCTCCTTCTTCTCGACGACGCTAATCTTATTTCTCTCATTGACTAATCAGAGATAGCCTTTATCATCTGCGTTAGTAAACACTATTTTCCCAAATTTATAAATTTAAGGTTTTAGTAATAATTACTTGGCTTAGTATTTCATTTTTTATACTCTTCGTTTTTGAATCTTGTACTTTGTCGGATTTCAAAAAAGACTCCTTATGTAGCTCTAACTACACCGCGTCGTCTTTTTTTATCAATCCTTCGCGTCCAAGAATCAAATACTATGAGTATATTTTGCAATACAAGTTATTAGAACCTAAAACATTTTGAAATTTTAAGCTATCTGTTGTAGTTTTATTTAAGCAAATTATTTACTACATCTATCGCTCAGTATAGTTTCATTATGTTTTATATGGTTTTTCATTTAAGTAATTATTCCTAATAAGCATAGGATGTTACTATCATGACAATTGATCTACACAACAGAAGTTTTTTAACCTTACTTGATTTTTCGCCAGCTGAAATTCGCTATTTATTGGACTTATCTCATCAGCTAAAACAAAAACGTAATGCTGGAATCACCGGTAACAGCTTACGGGGCAAGAATGTTGCGCTACTCTTTGAAAAAACTTCGACCAGAACCAGATGTGCTTTTGAAATCGGTGTAGTGGAAGAAGGTGGACATCCGAGTTTTATTGATGTCTCAAGTTCGCAATTTGGTAAAAAAGAATCAGTAGAAGATTCGGCACAGGTTTTGGCTGGTTTTTACCATGGGATTGAATTTCGCGGTTATAGTCAAAAAACGGTTGAAGATTTGGCAAAATATTCTGGCATACCTGTTTACAATGGATTAACCGATGAAGATCACCCGACGCAAATACTAGCCGATTTGATGACGATTGAAGAAGCATTACCTCACAAACCATTAAATCAAGTTAAGGTAGTATATGTTGGTGATACCAGAAATAACATGGCAAATGCCTGGATGTACGGTTGTGCCAAAATGGGTATGCACTTCGTGGCTTATGGACCATCAGAACTCCACCCTGCCCCTGAGAGTTTAAATAAGGCCCTTGCTTGTGCTAATGAGCATGGTGCAAGCATTGAAGTTAGTTCTGATCCTGCTTGTTTGGCTGGTGCAGATGTAATTTATACCGATGTGTGGGTATCGATGGGTGAAGAAGATCAGATTGTGACGCGGGCAAATTTACTTAAAGATTATCAAATCACCATGGATATGTTAAAGCAAACTAATAATCCAGAGGTTTTATTTATGCATTGTTTACCCGCTTTTCATGATTGTCAAACTAAATTTGTTAGCGATGCCTGGCAAAATTTTGGCGTCGATGTGCGCGAAGTTAGTGATGAAGTCTTTCGCAGCAAACATTCTATCGTTTTTAATGAAGCCGCAAATCGCTTGCACTCGATTAAAGCAATTTTGGTTGCAACACTTGGTAATCCTAATCATAATCAACTGGGAGCATAATCATGAGTAAATTTATTACACTAATAGCCGATCAAAATGTCTGCGCACCGCAGGGATTTAAAGCGGCAGGAATTTCAGCTGGAATCAAAAAATCCCACAAATTGGATTTATCCTTGATTTACAGTGAAGTGCCAGCTGTTGCAGCTGGAGTTTTTACCAGAAACCAAGTTAAAGCAGCTCCACTATTGCTCACTAAAAAACATCTTAAATCAGGCTATTTGCAAGCGATTATTACCAACAGTGGTAATGCGAATGCCTGTACTGGTAAGCTTGGTACACAACACGCCAAACAAACTGCCGTTACTTTAGCTAAAGAATTAAATATTGACAGCAGTTTAATTGGAGTTGCCAGCACTGGAGTAATTGGCGTTACCTTGCCGATTGAAAAAATCCTGACTTCAATCCCGAAACTAAGCGCCAAGCTCGACTCAGCGGAAGATCAGGAAGCAGCAAAAGCAATCATGACTACCGATACTTTTGCCAAACAAGCTGCGCTATCGGTGAAACTTAGCGATGGTAGCATTATCAAAATTGGTGGCATGGCAAAGGGTTCAGGAATGATTCATCCCAATATGGCAACCATGCTTGGCTTCATTACCACTGATGCCGATATTAGCGCCGAAGCATTACAAATTGCCTTAACCAAAGCTGTAAATAATTCATTCAATATGATTAGTGTCGATGGTGATTCCTCAACTAATGATATGGTTTTGGTGATGGCAAATAAATGTGCTGCGAATAAACCAATTGAAGATATTAATCATCCGGACTGGCAATTATTTTATGAAGGTTTACTTTGCTTATGCATTAGTTTATCGAAACAAATTGCGACTGATGGCGAGGGTGCAACGACCTTAATTGCGGTAAATGTTTGTGGTGCTAAAAGTGATAAACAAGCTAAATTGGTTGCCAAATCAGTGGTTTCATCCTCTTTAGTTAAAGCAGCGGTTTTTGGTAATGATGCCAACTGGGGACGGATTGCCTGTGCTGCCGGTTATGCCAATGCTGCAATTAATCCGAATAAACTGAATATTTCACTAGAAGAATTGATGCTCTTCAAACACGGCGTACCATTGGAGTTCTCAGAAGAAGAGGCATTAAAATTACTCCAAAATAAAGAAGTTAATATTAATCTTGATTTAGGTTTAGGTGAACATAGCAGTACTGCTTGGGGCTGTGATTTAACCTATGATTATGTAAAAATTAACGCAGCGTATCGGACATAAATCATGAAAAAATTACTTATCATAAAATGTGGGGGCTCCATCGTTAATAACCAAGCTGAACTAATGAGCTTAATTGCAGATATTCAGCAATTACAAAAGAGTGGCTATAGCATCGTAGTAGTTCATGGTGGCGGACCAGATATCAATCAACTATGCCAAAATTTAAATATTAGCTCTGAGTTTGTCGATGGTTTACGGGTTACCAGTGCAGAAATTTTAGTGGTCACTCAAATGGCATTGCTCGGTAAAACCAATGCTATCTTGGCGCAACAGTTTAATCAAGCTGGAATTTTGGCATTAGGACTATCTGGGCATGATGTCAAATTATTGCAAGGTGAGTTTGTTAATCAGAACAAACTGGGTTTTGTTGGTGATGTTACTCAGGTGAATCACTCATTTTTGACCCAGTTGCTGGCAATGGGAATAACTCCGTTAATTGCACCATTAGCAATTAAACAAGATATCACCCTCAATATTAATGCGGATCTAGCCGCGGCTGCCATTGCTATTAGCCTGCAAGCAGAGAAATTAATTTTACTCAGTGACATTGATGGTTATTATACCAATTACCCTGACCCTACAAGTTTGCTGACACAAATGGATAGTTTATATGCGACGCAATTACTGGCAACTGGAGGGATTGTTAATAGTGGAATGCGCCCTAAATTAAGCGCCTGCGTCCAAGCTGTTGAGGCGGGGGTAAAAACCGCACATATTCTCAATGGTAATACACCACATTTATTAATTGAATTATTACAACATAATCAAACCGTTGGCACTACTGTTTCTAAGGAACAAGTATCATGAAGAAAATCAAAGCCTCGATTATTGGCGCATCGGGTTATACCGGAGTAGAGTTAATTCGTTTACTCAGTGCTCACCCAGAGGTAGAATTGGCGCACTTGGTTTCTGAAACTTATCAACAGCAGGAATTAGCGCAGGTTTTTCCGCATTTAGCTCATCTCATGCACCAATTTGTCAGTCTAAATCTTACGCAATTGGCACAGGAAAGTGACATTGTTTTTTTAGCATTACCGCATACGAAAGCAGCGGCTATCGCGGCTGAGTTAATGCAGTATGGTTGTAAGATAGTAGACCTAAGTGCTGATTTACGTCTTAATGATAGCAAAACTTATGAGCAATGGTATCAGCATCCTGCCGCAGACAGTGCATTATTGACTCAAGCGGTTTATGGTTTAGCTGAAATCGGTTATCGTGAGCAAATTGCGGGCGCGAATTTGATTGCAAACCCAGGTTGTTATCCAACTGCAACGCTATTGGCTCTTGCACCATTACTTAAAAATAAGTTGCTGAATTTATCTGCTGCGCCAGTTATCATTGATGCCAAATCAGGTGTATCAGGTGCTGGACGGAGTTTGAGTCTTGCTACTCATTTTTGTGAAACCAGTAATAATTTTACCGCTTACCAAGTCGGTGGAGTCCATCGCCATATTCCCGAAATTGAGCAAGAGCTTAGTAAATTGGCAGGAAAAAAACTAATGATTCAATTTACGCCGCATTTAATTCCGATTCCACGCGGATTAATGGTAACTGCTTACTGTCCATTAAATGCAAGGCAGGATTTGAAGCAAATTAGTCGGCTCTATTCCGAATATTATAAGGATAGTTATTTTGTTTCACTTAACAATCAGGAGCGCACAGGTGTAAAACCCGTAATTGGAACTAATTTCTGTCAGGTTAGTTTGCATCTTGATGTGAGAACTAATTATCTGGTAGTGGTTAGTGTGATTGATAATCTACTCAAAGGTGCATCTGGACAAGCTGTGCAGAATATGAATCTGATGTATCAACTACCCGAAACCACTGGTTTAACCGCTTTGGCAATTTATCCTTAACAAGTTTATGCTACAAAATTAATTTTTAACGAGTAGTGGAGAAGATTAGAATTTGTTGACGCTAAGAACGTAATTTTGCGAATTGTTTGAGCGTTAGCGAGTTTTTCGCAAAATAGTTCCAAGAAAATACAAATTCTTAGCTTCGTAGCTTTCGAGTGGTAAATTAATTTTGTACCATAAAATATATTCAAGCATAAAGAAGATGGAGAATAATAATGACTAAACTTTGGGCTAAAGGCTATCAACTGAATCAGGTAGTTGAAGATTTTATGACTGGTGATGACCCTTTATTGGATTTGCGGATTGCGCGTTATGACTGCATTGCGAGTATTGCTCATGCCAAAATGCTAAGCTCAATCGGAATACTTAGTCCAGTTGAATGTAAACAACTGGTTACAACGCTCGGTGAGATTCTTGAATTAGTTGACAATGGTAAATTCACCATCGAAAACTCGCAAGAGGATGTTCATACCGCTATTGAAAATTATCTGGTTAATGCACTGGGTGATGTTGGTAAAAAAATTCATACCGCACGCTCACGTAATGACCAAGTATTAACCGCACTCCGCCTGTATAGCAAGCATGAGTTACGGACAATTATGGCTAAGCTAATTGCAACCATGGAAGTTTTGCATGATTTTGCAGTCAAATATCAAAATATTCCCTATGTTGGACGGACGCATTATCAAAAAGCAATGCCTTCATCAATAGGTTTGTGGATGGGTGCTTTACTCGAATCATTGCTTGATGATGCCACACTCATAATTGACAGTTATAAACTGATTGATCAATCACCACTTGGTTCGGCAGCTAGTTATGGCGTATCTTTACCGATTGATCGTCAACTATGTAGTGATTTACTTGGTTTTGCCAAAGTACAAAATAACGTACTCTATGCCAATAATAGTCGCGGTAAATTTGAAAGTGTGATTATTCATGCACTAAGTCAGATTATGCTCGATTTATCCAAACTCGCGACTGACGTGATTTTATTTAGTGCACCTGAAATGGGCTATCTTAATTTACCGCAGGAATTTTGCCCAGGTAGCAGCTTAATGCCAAATAAGAAAAACCCTGATCCGTTTGAACTGATTCGTGCCAAGAGCGCTACGGTGATGGCAAATCTCTGGCAAGTCATGGAAATTTCGCGAGCACTACCTTCTGGCTATAACCGCGATTTGCAAGAAACCAAGCGTCCATTATTTGACAGCTTAGATACGGTTGGACAAACGCTGGAAGTAGTTGCAATCATTATGGCGCAAGTTAGTGCTAACGAAGAAAAATGCTTGGCAGGCTTTACCCCTGAAGTATTTGCAACCGATTATGCCCTCCAGCTTGCGGTGCAGGGTGTGCCGTTCCGTGATGCTTATGGACAAGTTGCAGCGAATTTGCAAAATTCAGGACTAAATGATCCCGTGCAAAATATTCTGGCAAAAACCCATCTCGGCGCAACCGGTAATTTGGGTTTGGATACTATTAAAAATCGAATAGAGGAGTTAAAGCAGTTTAAATTTTAATTTTTTTTAGAGTCAGCATAAACTTTAAAGCGAATAGTGAAGAATTTTAGAGTTTGTTGACGCCAAGAACGTAATTTTGCGAACTGTTTGAGCGTTAGCGAGTTTTTCGCAAAATAGTTCTCAGGAAATACAAACTCTCAAATTCGTAACTTTTGAGCGGCAAAGTTTATTCTAACTCTAAAACCAAAGACACAAATATTTAATTTTTAGGAGACTATCATGCAACAACAAGTAATTTTGGCATACAGTGGCGGTTTGGATACTTCAGTAATTTTAAAATGGTTACTCAATAAAGGATACGAGGTTACCGCATTTATTGCTGATGTTGGACAGGAAGAAGATTTTGCGGCGGCTAAAGTTAAGGCCTTGGCAATCGGCGCTAAAACGGTAGTTATTGAAGACTGCAAAGAAGAATTTGTGAATGATTATATTTATCCATCGCTACAAAGTGGTGCATTATATGAAAATCGTTACTTACTCGGTACTTCTCTTGCCCGTCCGCTAATTGCCAAAAAACTGGTAGAGTATGCACTTGCCCACGGAATTAAAAATATTTCGCATGGTGCAACTGGTAAAGGGAACGATCAAATTCGCTTTGAATTAGTGTTTATGCAATTCATGCCAGATGTAAAAGTAATCGCCCCGTGGAAAGAACCCGAGTTTTTAGCACAATTTAAAGGAAGAACTGACCTACTTAATTATGCAGCTGAACAAGGAATTCCGGTTACCTCTACTTTACAAAAACCATATAGCGTTGATGAAAACCTTATGCACACCAGCTATGAAGCAGGAATCCTAGAAGATCCAGAATTAGCGCCACCAGCAGAAATGTTCAAAAAAACACTCTCACCACAGGATGCACCAGATGAAACTTTTGAGATTAGTATTGAGTTTAAAAATGGTTTACCAATAAAAATCACCGAGCACGCCAGCCAAAAAGTAATCAGCGGCACACAACTGGAAATATTTACTTATCTGAATAAAATTGGTGGTAACAATGCGATTGGCAGAATTGACATCGTTGAGAGCCGTTTTGTTGGGATGAAATCACGTGGGGTTTATGAAACACCTGGTGGAACTATCCTCCATAAAGCTTATCAAGATTTGGAAACCCTAGTACTGGATCGTGAGGTTATC
>SSGY01000076.1 GCA_008017145.1 Neisseriales bacterium | reverse complement strand
CCCATAACTGCCACAATATGCTGTAAAAGAGTTAGGAACAAGGCGACGTAGTGCATACTCAATCAGACTCATCATCCTAGGTCGTTGATTTATTCCTCACCTACTACGTGTAGGCTTCGTCATAAATCGCCTACTAGTATTTCGAATCAGTTTGAGTATACATGAAAAGTACATAAGGAGCCCTATGACGACGCTATTACTGCATAGGGTGAGCAGTTAACATTGCTGGTAATTTACCAATACTTCCTGCACCCATTGTCACAACTAAATCATCATCTTGTAGCACAATATTTAATTTAGCTTTAGCATCCTCAATATCTTCAGCAAAAATAGCATTCTCATTACCCTGTAATCGAATCGCACGCACCAGTGATCTACCATCAGCCAGCGCAATTGGTTTTTCACCTGCGGGATAAACTTCAGTTATAATCAGCTGATCAACACCTGTTAAGACTGAAACAAAATCATCAAACAAATCACGTGTCCGCGTATAACGATGTGGCTGGAAAATAACGACCAAGCGCTTATCAGGATATGCACCACGTAGCGCGCTGATAGTTGCTTTAACTTCAACCGGATGATGCCCATAATCGTCAACTAACAATGCTCTTTTACCATCTTTAATAATATTTGGGTAGTGTTGACAGCGACGTCCAACACCATGAAAATTAGCTAACCCTCTAGCAATATCCTCAATTTTACCGTCACACTCCAATGCCAGGGCAATTACAGCTAAAGAATTCAATACATTATGCATACCTGGCATATTCACGCGAATTGGATAACTCAGTTGTAACCATTTTACATGAAGCGTGTACTCCATTGCACTACCAGACGCTTTTATATCACTCGCATAAATATCAAATTTATCACTCAAGCCATAGGTTGTTAGTGGACGATTGATTGAAGGAATAATTTCCTGAATCCGACGATCTTCCCCACAAACAATGGCACGTCCATAAAATGGTAGCAAACGTAAGAAATCAATAAATGCTTGCTTTAACTTGTTCTCATCATGATCGTAAGTATCCATATGATCTAAATCAATATTAGTCACAACCGAAATCATTGGATTTAAAAATAAAAACGAAGCATCAGATTCATCAGCTTCAGCAACCAAATAATCACCAGAACCAAGTTTAGCATTCGAACCAGTAGTAGCTAATTTACCACCAATAATGAAGGTTGGATCTAGTGCGCACTCTTTTAGAACCTCAGCTGCCATACTGGTAGTAGTCGTTTTACCGTGAGTACCAGCAATAGCAATACCGTATTTAAAACGCATTAATTCTGCTAGCATCCGTGCACGTGGCACTATTGGAATTCGATGCTCTAATCCGTAACCGATCTCTGGGTTAGATTTGTCAATTGCAGTAGAAGTCACAATCACATCAGCATTACCGACATTGCATGCTGCATGCCCAATAAATACTTTGATCCCAACTTGCTCAAGTCGATCAGTATTATAACTTTGTCCAGCATCAGAGCCCGAAACTTCATAACCTAGATTAAATAAGACCTCTGCAATGCCAGACATTCCAACGCCACCGATACCAATAAAATGGATTCGTTTTACTTTATGTTTCATCTTTGTCCATGTTCATAATTTTTTTGTATCTTTTTTACAATAACAATACATCTATGTCTAAATTGAAAATCATATCGCCAAACTATTGTCCAGCAACATCTACTCCTGCTGGAATCTTAAACTGAAAGTCACTATCTGGAATTTTAATTCCGGTTTGTAAATTTGAAAATTTCAAATTGGTTTTATTGCCAAAATTATCGGTAAATTTCATTGATTTTAGCTGATTTTGCGAATTAAACCCCATCATAACAATTTGAAAGCCATTATTATCATTTGCCGCCTTAGGCTCAATTTGAATCCAATTCAAACTATCTCCCTGAGTTGGTAATTCGCTTACTTTGTACAATGAACGAATATTATTTGCACCAGCTAAAACCGCAGCTGGCGATTTATCAATTGATTTACCCAATGCCTTTACAGTAACTTGTTGCAATGGCTGATCATAAATGTATATTTTTTGTGCATCACTCACAATTAGTTGCTGATCTTGAGTATATTCCCAGCGAAACTTATTTGGTCTAGCAATTTCCATCGTCCCTGTAGTAGTTCGCGATTTTTTACCACTAATTACAGTCTGGCTAAAATCAGCTTTCATGGTTTTAGCCTGAGCCAAAAAACCGTCCAAAGTGCTATTAGCATCGGCAAACACTGCCACACTAGTAAACCCTAATACTAAACACAATACTTTCTTCATGCATTATCACCTATAAATTCACTTTTTGGTTGACGACTCAATAATTGGCTAACTTCCTGCAAAATATTAGCTTCTTGGTAAATAATTCGATAGACACATGCAACTATCGGCATATCAATTTCTAGCGCTTGCGCTTTAAGATAGATCTCACGAGCAGTGGAAACCCCCTCTGCCACGTGACCAAGACTAGTAACAATATCATCAATAGACTTACCCAATGCCAGCTCTTGACCAACTTTGCGATTACGTGATAAATCACCAGTACAGGTTAAAATTAAATCACCAATACCTGTTAACCCATAGATTGTTTCACGCCTACCACCTAATGCCAATACTAAAGAAGCCAGTTCATTTAAACTACGTGTAATCAATGCAGCTCGTGCATTATAACCTAATGATAAACCATCCGCGATTCCAACTGCAATCGCTAGTACATTTTTAACCGCAGAACCAACTTCGCTACCAATAACATCATCATGAGCATAAATACGAAAATTAGGAATATTTTGTAGTCTATTCATCCAAGATACAGCAAACTCAAGCTCTGGTGCAGCTAACGTAATCGCAGTAGGCAATCCAAATGCAACCTCTTTAGCAAAAGAGGGACCAATTAACAAACCATAACGGTTAAAACCAACTAACTCTTGTGCCACTATTTGATGTGGCAATAAACCAGTATTAGCTTCAAAACCTTTACTTACCAAAAAGATATCCGGTACACGTCCTGACGATTGTTTTAGTTGTTGTAATATTTCTCGCACTGCATTTAGAGGTGTTGCAATTATCAGTAAATCAGTTTCACAACATTCATTGAAATGAATAGGAAAACTAATATTGGCAGGAAAAATTATTTCTGCCGGAAGATAGGATGGGTTATTACGATGCAACTGAAAATAATCAACTTGCTCCAGTTTATGCGACCATAGCAAAACACTATCTGCTACATGACTCATCGCAATAGCAAGAGCTGAGCCCCATGACCCAGCTCCTAAAACAGCAATCTGCATTCAATTAACAACTAAAACTAATTAACTGATGCTGTACTTGGCGTACTTAGTTGTGCTTGCTTTTGTTGGTATAAGTAAGCAAAATTAATTGGAGCCAAAATAACTGGTAAAAAACCTGCTTTATTAGTTAAGTCTGTCACTGTTTCGCGTAAATACGGAAATAACATATTTGGACACTCGATGTTTTGAATCAAATCAATTTGATCTTCAGGAATATTGCGCAATTGGAAAATACCAGTTTGATCAACTTCAATCAAAAACATTTGTTGCTCACCAATTTTAGCATTAACTACACCATGCAATACGGTTTGGTAAACACCATCTTCAATTTTCTCAGTATTAAAACTAATGTTTAATTCAATATTAGGCTGTTCACGGTTAAGAAAAATTTGTGGAGCATTAGGAACTTCCAAAGATACGTCTTTTACATAAATTTTATCTAAACTAAATACCGGTTGATTAGCTTGTTCGGTCATAATAACATTCACTTTCAAAAATTAAAATTAACAAAAAATATTTAACGTAAACACTCACCCATAACTGCCACAATATGTTGTAAGAGTAAGGAACAAGGCGACATAGTGTACAGGATAAGTCTTGTGACGAAGCTATTACTGGCATAGAGTGAGCAGTTACCTTTTAACTATTTAATAACTTATCCAACTCACCACTGCGATTTAACTTTGCCAAATCATCAAAACCACCGACATGAGTATCACCAATAAAAATTTGTGGGACAGTCATACGACCAGTAATTTCAATCATTTTATCACGTTCTTCAGGTAATAAATCAATCCGAATTTCTTCGATTTCGGCTACACCTTTTTGCTTCAATAAATTCTTAGCCATAACACAATACGGACAAGTTTCTTTTGAGTAAACGATTACACGTGCCATTATAGAATCCTTTCCCTAAAAATGCCATGCTCCAGCTAGAGTTAAGCTAGTATCTGACCAACCACCGATAGTATTGCCTCCACTAGTAATGTTGATCGGCATAATTCCACCATAATTCATCATTTCAACATGCATATCCCAATGGCGGGTAATCATATATTCAAGCCCAATTCCACCAGCAACAGTAAAACCACTACCAGAAGGAAGACCTCCCGTAGCACAGGCAACACTGGTACAATATTGACCAAATTGAGCACTTGCATACGCCATACCCAATTTACCAAACACAGCAAAATTACTATCTTCAATCGGTAAACGACCAACAGCCAATAAATCAACTAACTGAGCATTCAGGTTATAATTACTTGATCCGCCTAAATTGCCAATCCCTGCTCCTGTGATATTGGAAGAGTTAAACATATATTGATACCCTCCCTCAACTCCCCAATGTTGATCAAACATATATCCGCCAAAAGCACCAAGCTGTGCACCTGGCGCAGTACCCGACACAACCAGCCCAGTTGAACTAATCTGAGTGTTTAACGTTGAATTATTGTAAATGAAGTTTTGAAACGCTACTCCACCATCAACCCCAACATAAAACCCATCACCAAGTGCATAGGCACAACCAATACTGCATCCCATAAGGATCAAAAATTTGCGCATCTAACAGTTCCATCTAGAAGAGATTGTCCAATTTTATAAAAACAATAAAATTTGCTTTAGTCTTGTGTAGCTGAGTTTTGAACTCAAACTAAATTTTTAAATAAAATCGAATAGGATATAATAATGTACGTTATTTTAACATAAATTATTGAAAGCAAAATTATGATTTATAGCATGACTGGCTATGCAGCAAACCAGGTTCAAATAAATTCAGCAACCATCCAATTAGAAATTAAATCAGTTAATCACCGTTTTTTGGATATTACGATCAAATCGGCAGAAGAATTTAAGCCGCTGGAGAATCAATTACGGACTTTGATTGCGCAATACATCAATCGAGGTAAAATTGATATTAAATTATTTTTAAAAGATAATCAAAGTCAAAACAATACCCTAGAGTTAAATCATACCTTATTGCAAAAATATCTAAGCTTAATCACGCAAATTGAGGAATATGGAATAAATCAAGCTCCATTAACCGTCCCACAAATACTTGCTATACCTGGAATTCTGTCACAAGCACAATTTGCAGCTGATGAAATTCAGGAACCTTTGTTAGCCGAGTTTGCGGTACTCTTAACTAAATTCGTTCAAACACAATCAATTGAGGGTGATAAATTACAACAATTACTTGACTCAAGATTAAAACAAATTACTGAAATAGTCGTACAAATCAAACCATTGCTTGGAAAAGTAACATCTGAATACCAAATGAAATTAAAACAACGATTAGCAGAGTTTATACATGAAAGTGAAATCAATGACGCCAGATTACAGCAAGAATTTGCTTTTTTCTGTCAAAAAATGGATGTCAGTGAAGAGATTGACCGCTTACAGGCGCACGTGAACGAATTCAATGCGTTACTAAATAAAGGTGGACAAATAGGTAAACGCTTAGATTTTATCTGTCAGGAAATGCACCGCGAAGCCAACACTTTTGGTTCCAAGTCAGTCGCTATTGAAACCACACAAAAGGCAGTTGACCTCAAGGTTCTCATTGAACAAATACGAGAGCAAGTTCAAAATATTATGTAAGCCATTCGTTCAACTTATCTTCTAACTCAGGAACACCTGTTTTTTTCAGGGAAGAAAAAAGTTGAACACTTAAATTAACAAATCCATATTCAGCAATCGCTTTTTGTACTGAGCGCAACGTATTGGTACGCTCTTGGTTGCTTAATTTATCTGCTTTAGAAAGCACTACATGCAAAGGTTTACCACTATGTGAGAAGAACTCAATCATTTGCAAATCTAGATCTTTTAGTGGGTGACGCGCATCCATGATCAAGACAAGACCGACAATCTCAGCGCGAAATTGTAAATAATCCCCTAAGAGATGCACCCAATGATCGCGAATTTTCTCTGGAACTTTAGCGTAACCATAGCCAGGTAAATCGACTAAATATACGCCATCACTAATTTCAAAATAGTTAATATGCTGCGTTCTTCCTGGAGTTTTTGAGGTATATGCCAAGCGATTTTGATTGGTGAGCGTATTAAGCAGGCTGGACTTACCTGCGTTAGAACGCCCAACAATTGCAACCTCGTGGTTTACTTGCGGTAAACTTTTTAAGTCGTTTACCGTCGTATAAAACTTGGCTTGTTTGTAATTATATGTCATATTACCATGAACTCAAAGATGTCACAATACTCAAGCCACTTACACCCGAAGAAAGTGCAGCCTGACCAACTTGTGTACACGCTCCTCCTCCTGCTAGATTGCTACAGCCATAGATCATACCACTAGAATTAGTTACATATAATGTTTGCCCGGTATTATCATAGACCATTGCTGTAACTGAAGTTCCGGTTGGCAATATCCAATTTGTTTTTGCTGTTGCAGAATTACCACCGTTTGCAGTCATTACATAGAAATTATTATTAGCATCAACAATGTATAAATTCAAGGAGTTATCAGCAACAATTTTGCTAATTGAATTAGAAATTAGACTACCGTTACCCACCTGAACCTGTAACCATCCATTAGTTGCTGTACCCACTGTGCCAGACTCTACCCATAAACCATTATTTGCACCAGCTACAACCCCCGTTAATGCAGTTTGCCCGCCATTTGCTGTTCCCAAGTTACTATACGCCAAGACATTTAGGGAACTTGCTCCTGGTACTGGCGTACCTTCAGCAACACAACTTGTTGTAGTACTACCAGTAGGATTTAAGCAAACAAAAACTGAAGGAGTATTATTCTGCCCAATAAATATTCTAGTACCATTCATCACACTAACATTAGTTGCTACATTCGTTAAACCGCTAGCATAGGTCTGCCAATTGAATGCAAATTGCTGAATTCCAGCATTATAGACTGACGTAGCCAGTGATCCAGTTGGAACTGCGTAAATAGTTTGACTATTAATCAATAAGTTACTTGCCCCTTTGATTGATGTTGATTTGTTAGTAGCATTGAGCACATAATTTCCATTGCCTGACAAATAAATTCCATTATTACCTGCTAAATATAAAAATCCATAATAAGTATCATTTGTATAAGCATTAACTACATTTTCAGACTCACCATGATAATTAGCAGATGATGAGAAGCCATTGTTGACATTGTAGGATTCAACCCAACCAGTACTAGTAGAAATAAGCAGCGATGGAAGCTCAAATACGGTAAGAGAGGCGCTTGCAGTGGTAGAACCACCACCAAATAAAGTATCATTAATTGAGTAATTAGCGGTCAAGCTAACTGGAGGTTTTTGCCCAATAGCAGCAGACTCGCCCTGTAACCATAAATAAAAAGTACAACTTTCACCTGGCGAAATTGAACTACCTAAACAATTATTAGGATCAAAATTAGATCCCTGTGAGCTAGGATAGCCAACATTTGCTGGTCCCGATAGACTAAGAGTCAAATTATTAATCGGGAAATTAGTATTAGTAATCCAATTTTGACCACCGCTATTATTTTGTATCGTTACACCCATACAATATGGTGCGTTGGTAGTACCATCTGCGCAATTACCTGTTTGAGTACTAAAGGTAATATTATTTTGAACACCACAAGCAACAATTGCTAATGGAACAAGTAATAAGCATTTATTTTTCATGTTCTACTCTATCAATATTAATACGAAGTTAGCTGAGATGCTGTTTGTAACGTTAAAACCGCTCCACCACCAATTCCACTAATTGCTACCCATGGCGTAGCTGGCAGGATTCCTAAATAGTTTGATGCCGTATATGCTAAATAACTTTGCCCCGTGAAATCACTACTTGATAACGCTAGCCCCGAAACAAAGAGCCCTTGTGCAGCATCAGTAGTAATCTGGCTAACACCACCAGAAACAATTGCACCAGCAGAACTCACCAATGGAGTAAATGTAGAGCCATTACTTTCAGAATAAATAGAGCTATTAATACTTTCAACTTGAGAAATACCTGCATACCAAGTGGTTATTCCTGTAGAATTATTTACAAATTGCGCTATTGATTGAATATCATTATCAATTAAACCAGATGCTATGGGAATCCATCCACCACCACTATACTGATAAACATTTTTAACCGTTGCAATGGTCAGCGTGTTTGTTGCTACCATTTGGTTAATTGACTCTGGAGCTTGCGCAAATGGAATACTGCTACAAGAATTTGCTGAAATTGACGCCAAATTACATGAATAGACATCACTTCCTGAAGAAATCAGCAAGCTACTACCAGAAAAAACCTGCATAGACTTTGGTGGATGGTCTACAGCTACAGGAATACTCCCCATTGAATTAACGGCTAAATTTGGTGTAACCTGAGAAACCTGTCCCGCATTATTTACTACATATAAATTAGCGCTATTATCGGTGGTCAGGGCAGCTACCGGCGACTGGCCAACAGATGGCAAACCACTAATTGCAGTCCAAGAGCTACCCGTTGAACCATTATACTTATAAACATTCCCCAAAATATCACCACTGTATACCATGCCATATGGATCTCGGGCTAACGAGGTTACGCCATATTGCTCCGGAGAGTTTGCGGATATAATTGAATTGGCGGTTGGAGAAGTTGTGCCAGCATTTGTAATCGCTATATTTGAGCTAAATATCCCACCTAGATATAAATTTGCACGCTGATTAACATTAGTTGCCACTGAATAATTAGTATTACCATTAGTGTAATTCAGTACTAAGGATATTGGATAAACCCCAATTGGCATTGATTCACCACTTAACTGCAGATAAAACGTACAGCTTCCTCCATTGGCATTAAGCGTTTGTACGTTTGCACCCTGAGTAGTAACACAATTCTTCGGATCAAATAAGTTAAGATTAAACAATTGTTGCTGCGTATTAGCAAAGCTAGATTGAGGTATACCAGCTGCATTAAAATCAACCATACTCGTAGCACTAGTTATTCCAGCACCATTTGCTAGGCTTGGAAATGAAACATAGAGACCACTTTGATAAACTTGAATATTATTCGCATTTTGACCGCTATTGTTATTAGTAATAGTTACAGCTGCACAATAAGGAGATGTTCCAGGTAGCGTGCCATTCATTGGAAATGCAGCTGAATACAAAGTCGCCTGACTTTCGTAACCAGGATAAGCACTAGTAACACATTGCCCCTGATTAACAGTTAAAGTTACATTATTTGGAGTCTGTGCACAGCCCATGAGTATTGCACTAAATAATCCCGAATAGGTCGTTAGTTTGATAATTTTCATAATTGAAAGAAGTCCTGCAATAGATAATTAAAATGCTGCATTTTTAGGTGTACGAGGGAATGGAATTATATCGCGTACATTTTGTACACCTGTGATATAACTAACAGCGCGCTCCAGTCCAAGACCAAAACCAGCATGTGGCGCGCTACCAAAACGACGTAAATCCAGATACCAGGCCAAAGCTTCAGGTTCAATGCCCATTTCCATCATCCGAGCGTGTAAAATGTCATAGCGTTCTTCACGCTGTGCACCACCAATAATTTCCCCAACACCTGGCGCTAAAATATCCATCGCGGCAACCGTTTTACCATCCTCATTTTGGCGCATATAGAAAGCTTTAATATCTTTTGGATAATTAGTTACAATGGTTGGTTTTCCAACAAGCTCTTCACACAAGTAGCGTTCATGCTCTGAAGCCATATCCACACCCCAATATAGAGGATTTTCAAATTGCTTACCAGAATTTTCTAAGCGCTTAATTGCATCGGTATAAGTAATCATTTCGAAATCATCATTTACCATTTGCTCCAGTCTAGTAACCACACTTTGATCGATAAACTGTGCAAAAAATCCCATATCATCACTATTTTTGTTTAATACCGTTTTAAAAACATGTTTTAACATTCCTTGCGCTAACGCTGCATTATCCATTAGATTAGCAAAGGCTATTTCAGGTTCAACCATCCAAAACTCTGCCAAATGGCGAGTCGTATTCGAGTTTTCGGCACGGAAAGTTGGTCCAAAAGTATATACTTTAGATAACCCCATGCAATAAGTCTCGACATTCAATTGGCCTGATACCGTCAAATATGATTCACGACCAAAGAAATCTTGTTTAAAATCAACCTTACCTTTATCATCACGTGGTGGGTTCGCTAGATCTAAAGTCGTCACTTTAAATAATTCACCTGCGCCCTCACAATCCGAAGCGGTAATTAATGGTGTATGCACCCAGTAAAAACCATTGGTTTGTAAATAATCATGAATTGCCATTGATACGGTATTTCTAATTCGCATCACTGAAGAGATTAGATTGGTTCTAATCCGAAGATGGGCATGTTCACGCAGATACTCAACGGTATGGCGCTTTGGTGATACTGGATAAGTATCAGGGCTTTCGACAAAACCAGTCACTTCAACTTTGCTTGCCTGAATCTCAAATTTCTGCCCGCCACCTTGTGACGCAACTAATGTTCCATGAGCAATAATCGCACAATCTTTAGTTAAATTCAAAATTTCTGATTCATAATTAGCAAGTTTTGATTCAATCACTAACTGTACTGTTTCAAAACAAGAACCATCTGATAGGGTAACAAATGATAATCCAGCCTTTGAATCACGGCGAGATCTCACCCATCCACGGACACAAACTTCACTGCCAACCAGAACTTCTTCACTCATCAATTGTTTAACCGAATAAACTGTCATTTTTGCCTCTTAATTAATTTATTTTAATTTCGTAAATCTTTACCATATATGTTATTAAATTTGACATAAAATCTGCCAAATATTTATTGATTTAATGGATTTTTACCATAATAATAGAATAATCTACCACATTACAATAGGCTGTTTTAATTTGTATTATTAAACATAAACCATAGCAAATCATTTGCCTAACAGATAATAATGCGTTTATTATACCTTAGAACACAGCTATACAGCCATGATTATTTAAATTATGCAAAGCTATTTTCTTGAATCAAAGTGCAAAGCCCTGCATTGATAAATTACTACTGCAGGGCTTTAAATCTAAGTTAGTCACTGACTACTCAGTGACTATCACTTGCTATAACGGCTAGTTAACAAAGTCACCGCGGGTAATTCTTTACCTTCTAAAAACTCTAATAACGCGCCACCAGCAGTAGATACATAGCTGATTTTATCAAAAATATCAAATTTGTTAATCGCAGCAATCGTGTCTCCTCCACCTGCTAGACTAAATCCTTTTGAATCGGCAATTGCTTGTGCTACAACTTTAGTTCCATTTGCAAACTGATCAAATTCAAAAACCCCAACCGGACCATTCCAGATGATTGTTCCAGCATTTTTTAAGATATCCGCTAATTCATCTGCAAATTTTGGACCGATATCTAAAATCATTTCATTATCTGCAACATTAGCTACAGATTTTTCTGTTGCTTTAGCATTAGCACTAAACTCTGTGGCAACAACAACATCTTGAGGCAATGGAACCTTAGCACCACGCGCTTCCATTTTATCCATCACTTTTTTAGCTTCAGCGACTAAATCTGCTTCTGCCAAAGACGCTCCAATTTTGGCACCTTTTGCCAGCATAAAAGTATTTAAGATACCACCACCGACAATCAAAACATCTACTTTGTCTGCAAGATTATCCAAAATAGTTAATTTAGTTGAAACTTTAGATCCCGCAACCACTGCTACTACAGGCTTAGTTGGAGTAGCCACAGCTTTTGCCAATGAATCTAATTCTTTAGACATTAATAAACCAGCACAAACTTCTTTAGCATTATTACCTACTGCATTAGTTGAAGCTTCTGCACGGTGAGCGGTAGCAAAGGCGTCGTAACAAAAAATATCGCATAAAGCAGCATATTGTTTGCCTAACTCATCAACATTTTTCTTTTCGCCTTTATTGCAGCGTACATTTTCAAGCATCACAACCCTGCTCGCCGAAAAATTAACACCATTATCTTGCCAATCAGAAATCACTGGCACATTAACGCCCAATAATTTAGCCAAATCATCAGCAACAGGTTTTACCATATCTGCAGGCGCAACTTCACCTTCAGTTGGTCGTCCTAAATGAGTTGCAACAATAACATTCGCACCATTGTCTAATGCATATTTAATAGTAGTCAATCCTGCGCGGATTCGTGTATCATCACTAACTTTACCATCTTTAAGTGGTACATTCATATCTGTACGAATAAATACAGTTTTTCCATTTAATTGTAGATCAGTTATTTTTTTGAATTGCATATTCTCTCACCTTTATTTAAATAAACTAAAAACAGACTAGATTATGACGTGATAAAATGGCGCCACTTGCAGATAAAATTTTTGAATAGCCTATATTTTACTCCATTGGCTTGCTTTTAGCAATAACCATATTTTCTTTGGGATAATTTATTCTTTACTATACAAAATAAACAATATCTTCAGAAGGTCATATATGCAAAAAATAGTTATAGCGTCTGCCAACTTAGGTAAGATTAAAGAATTCCAACAAATATTTGCTCAGTATAACATTGAAGTTATTCCACAAGCAGATCTGGGAGTTCCAGAAATTGAAGAACCATTTACCACATTTATTGAAAACTCACTCCACAAAGCGCGTCATTGCGCCCGTGTTACGGGACTTCCTGCGCTTGCTGATGATTCTGGTTTATGTGTCACAGTACTTGGTGGTGCTCCTGGAATATATTCTGCACGCTATGCTGGAGAACCAAAATCAGATCAAGCTAATATTGATAAACTACTTTACGAGCTGCGTGACACCCAAAATCGAGAGGCTTATTTTTATTGCTCATTAGTATTTGTCAGAGGTAGTGAAGATCCACAGCCAATTATTGCCGAAGGAATTTTTCCAGGAAGTATTGCGGAGCATCCAAAAGGTCATAATGGACACGGTTACGATCCAATATTTTATGTCACAGAATATAGTGCAACCGCAGCAGAGTTAGAACCAGAAGTAAAAAATAAAATTAGTCATCGTGGTAAAGCACTAAATGAGCTACGTAATAAACTAATTAACGCCAAAATTATTTAATTTAACAAGGAGCAGAATATGCAACATGATATGTCATTTCAAGTATTGGTAGATGAAGTACGCCCACTTATCAAAGAACTAACTGTTTTACAAGTAAAACAGAAATTTGATAACGGCGAAAAATTTGTTTTTATTGATGTACGCGAAGATCATGAATGGGTTGTATCGCACATTCCAAAGGCAATTCATATTGGCAGAGGAATTTTAGAACGAGATATTGCGGCTAACATTAGTGATAAAAACAGTGAGATAATTCTTTATTGTGGTGGTGGATTTCGTTCTGCACTAGCCGCATATAATTTGCAACAAATGGGTTATAGCAATATTGCATCAATGGACGGCGGAATTCGCGAATGGAAAGAGCTAGGTTTTCCTCTCAACAAATAAAAAATGCCCATATTGGGCATTTTTTATTATTCTTCTGCAAAATGTTTTTGCATTTTTTCTCGGCGCTCTTGTGCCTCGATACTCAAACTCGCAGTAGGACGAGCGATTAAACGCTTGAGCCCAATAGGTTCACCTGTATCTTCACAAAACCCATAATCGCCATTTTCAATTGACTCTAATGCGGAACGAATTTTTTGTAATAATTTACGTTCACGATCGCGTGTGCGTAACTCTAAAGCATACTCTTCTTCAATCGTTGCACGATCAGAAGGGTCTGCAATATAGTTAGTATCCTGCTCTTGAAACGCCTGCGTTGTCTTTTTGGCATTATCAACCATTTCAGATTCTAATGATAATAGTCTGATTTTAAAAAATGCCAACTGAACATCATTCATGTAATCATCTTCAGGCATATTTAAAATATCAGCATCAGTCATTAATTCAGGATTCAATAATTTAGGCATAAACACCTCATGCAAAACATTAGTCCATCATCTCCGTGACAGCTAACTTATTAAAATGTATGTTCACCAACAACTAGTAATGTTAGCTAGGAAGACCAAACTTCTTTTTCTTGAAGGTGCATATTATAGCGGGTATTTTATAAATTAACAATAGTTTCTTCTAAAAATGCATATTTATCTTGATTTTATTATCTCAAACAAAGCAAGAAGTTAATATTAGCAACCGCTGTACAACTGACAATTATTTTAAAATTTATTTGACATGGCGAGGTCACTTGGCTATAATACCGTTCTCTAAGCGAAAAGCTTTGCGGCGTGGAGAGATGGCCGAGAGGTCGAAGGCACTCCCCTGCTAAGGGAGCATACGCCCAAAAGCGTATCGAGGGTTCGAATCCCTCTTTCTCCGCCATTGCGTTTAGAGACAATAATATACAATGCATCCGTAGCTCAGCTGGATAGAGTACTTGGCTACGAACCAAGGGGTCAGGAGTTCGAATCTCTTCGGATGCACCAATATATTAATGTTGCACAATATAGTGTCCCTATCGTCTAGAGGCCTAGGACATCGCCCTTTCACGGCGGTAACAGGGGTTCGAATCCCCTTAGGGACGCCACTATAATCAGTGGAGCGGTAGCTCAGCCGGTAGAGCAGCGGACTTTTAATCCGTTGGTCGCGAGTTCGAATCTCGCCCGCTCCACCATTCTTAAGTTTCCAAAATTATGAAATTTAAGCACATATTAGCGTTAAGTTGCTGTGTAACAGTATCTTATGCGTATACGCAAAGTGATTTATTGAGTGCGCAATATGCGTATCAGGATAGTTCCAATAGCGTGACTCAAGCTAAAAATGAACGACAAAATGCTTCTGAAGCATTAGCTAAATCTAAGAAAAAATTAGAGCAAGCACAAAAAGATTTACAAGAAGCACAGCAAAATCTTAATCAGGCACAAACCAGATTTTCAAACGCTGAATCAAACTTAGTTCAAACTAATCGCGATTTTGGTGTTGCCAATGCTAAGTTAAATCAAATTTGGAATAGTTTAAATCCTAATACTACGACGCCAAATAATTAAAACTACTGTCCCTATCGTCTAGAGGCCTAGGACATCGCCCTTTCACGGCGGTAACAGGGGTTCGAATCCCCTTAGGGACGCCAAACTTATTCATCTTCAGTGGAGCGGTAGCTCAGCCGGTAGAGCAGCGGACTTTTAATCCGTTGGTCGCGAGTTCGAATCTCGCCCGCTCCACCAATTCTTAATTTTATCACTCAATTCCCTTACAATACCTGACTTAATTGTGATATTATTTGTTCTCTTATTTTACTATTGGGGATAATTTAATATGAACAAAAAATTTCTAAAGCTCATAACTTCTGCTATTGGTGCAGCATGTATCAATCTGGCATATGCAGATCAAATCACAATTCCGATGCATTTAACTAATGAATCACAAACATTAGTTGGTAACATTACTGCCAGCGATACTCCATATGGCTTACTATTGACGCCTAGTTTGAGCAAATTAACCCCAGATTTAACATCAGGAGTCCATGGATTTCATGTGCACACCAATCCAAGTTGTGCCAAAAATGGCATGGCTGCTGGTGGACACCTTGACCCACAAAAAACCGAACATCATTTAGGACCATATAATGATAAAGGACATCTAGGTGATTTACCAGCTATCTACATAAATGCAGACGGTAGTGTAACTACACCAGTGCTGGCACCAAAGCTAAAAATAAGCGATATTGCAGGACACAGTTTAATGATACATAATGGTGGCGACAATTACTCTGATACACCACAACTTGGTGGTGGCGGCGCTCGCATGGTATGCGGTGTGATTGCTAAAGAAAGCGCGGAAAGTGCAAAGTAACTTTTGCGGGTAATAAATACCGCACTTTATCGTATAAATAGCAAAAAAGCTACCTTAATTATTTAGTAGCTTTTTTATTAATTTATTTGCATTTAGGCTTTACGGTTTGAACCGCTTACCATTTCAAATTTGAACAAGCGACATTCTAATGCGCCGTTAAATAATGGTGTCTTACGGCTTGGTTTTAAACGCATTAATTTTGGCATGCGTAGATCTGCAGTAAAGAAATAGCAATCCCAGCCAGCAAACTCCTTCTTAAGTGTGCTGCTTAGTAATGGATAAAATTCAGCCAAACGATCAAGCTCATCCAAGCGTACACCATATGGCGGATTAGTCACTAATACCCCACCCTCGGCTGGTGCAGTTTTTTTAACAAAATCACCATGACTAAACTGAACATAATGATCTAATTTAATCTGCTGAAAATTCTGTCGTGCAATCTCTACCGCCGTACGATTAATATCGCTGGCAAATATTTGTAATTTTTGCTCGTAATTAATCGCAGCTTTCGCTTGTGTCTTCATCTCTTCAAATTTAGCGCTATCAAAATCAATAAATTTCTCAAAAGCAAAATTACGATTAAGCCCGGGTGCAATATTTAAACCATAGCTAATTGCTTCAACTACTAAAGTTCCACTACCACACATTGGGTCATAAAATGGCTTATCTGGCGTCCAACCACTTAATTTAATCAACCCAAAAGCCAGATTTTCACGAATTGGTGCCTCTAATTTTAATTTACGATAACCACGTTTAAACAAGGTATCACCAGAGGTATCCAAGTAAATGGTTGCGGTATCTTTAGTTAAAAAAGTATAAATCCGCATATCAGGTTCGGCTTTATCAACATTTGGTCGGGCGTCAACTTTTTCAACAAAGTAATCACAAATAGCATCTTTTACTTTTAGCGTTACAAAATCCAAACTCTTTAAGGGGCACGCAATAGCATTGGTAGCAACTTTGATGCTATTACCTATATGAAACCATTTATCCCATTTCACTTTCATCGCCAGAGCATAAATATCTTCTTCAAAGCGATAGCCACTAAAAGCCAGGCGTATCATTACCCGACTAGCCAAACGCGAATGAAGATTAATCCGCATTACACTATCTAAATCAGCCTTAAATTCTAAACCGGCATTGACGGCAACAATATCAATTGCACCTAATGCAGTAATCTCGTCTGCCAGTAATTGCTCTAATCCACGCACTGTAGTTACAAAACATGCTAACACTATATATCCAATTTAAAACAAATAATTAGGCGAATTGTAGCACAGTAAGCCTATTTTTTTTGACAAATATCTTTAAAAATTTTGCGCAAAGCTTATTATTTAGAGCTATAATAGCCCTATAAGTCAACAAGTATGTTGGCTTGACAGTTTTTTTATCTGTTATGTG
>SSGY01000005.1 GCA_008017145.1 Neisseriales bacterium | reverse complement strand
GCAATTTTTAGTTTCATACATGCATGGTTAATTTGCGTTAGCTCAGCCTCATCAAGCAAATCTGCATCCGCAATTAAAGCCTTCTCAACTGAATCCAAAATTGCTCGTGCATCAACTACCGCCTCCTGATATTGACGCTGCTGAATATCTTCACTTGCATGACTGATTGAAGCTTGTAACATTTCACCTATCTGTTCATCATTCAAACCATAGCTAGGCTTAACCTCAATATGAGCAGCGACACCACTAGTCATCTCTTTAGCTTGAACAGAAAGTAAGCCATCAGCATCAATCTGATAACTAATCCGAATCCTAGCTTGTCCAGCAACCATCGGCGGAATTCCCCGCAAAGTGAATTTAGCTAGCGAACGACAATCTTTAACCAACTCACGCTCACCTTGCACAACATGCACACTCATCGCAGTTTGCCCATCTTTGTAGGTAGTAAAGTCTTGTGCCCGCACTACGGGAATAGTTGAATTACGTGGAATGATTTTCTCTACTAATCCGCCCATAGTTTCAACCCCGAGCGACAATGGTGTTACATCCAATAATAACCAATCATCTTTTTTATTACCAACTAAAATATCAGCTTGAATCCCAGCACCGATTGCAACTACTTCATCTGGATTAATGGAAGTTAACGGAGCACGCCCAAAAAACTCAGTCACAGCTTGACGAATTGCCAGCATCCGTGTTGAACCACCAACCATAATTATTTCATCTATTTGCTCTTTATCAAGCTTGGCATCGCGCAATGCTTTTTTAAGTGGCATAAGCGTTTTTTGCACTAAATATTTGACTATTGTCTCATATTCAGCCCTAGTTATAGTTAAATTCACAATTCGTTTATTAGATAATACCGCGCTAAAGGCAACTTTTTCTTTATCCGCCAGCTGTTCTTTAACTAATTTGGCGCGAGTTAATAACTGAGCTGTATCTTCATCAGTCAATTGTGAAAGATTAGATTTTTCTAGGATATAGCAGTACAGGCGGTGATCAAAATCATCCCCACCTAGTTGTGTATCACCACTTACCGACAATACTTCAAAAACGCCTTGGTTTAAACGTAAAATCGACACATCTAGTGTTCCGCCACCCAAATCATAAACTAAGAATGTACCGTCTTGCTTGTTATCCAAGCCATAAGCAATCGCAGCTGCGGTCGGTTCATTAAGCAAGCGTAAAACATTTAGACCAGCAATTTCACCTGCATACTTGGTTGCCTGTCGCTGTGCATCATCAAAATAGGCTGGAACTGTAATAACCACTCCGGCAGGCTCTTCACCAAGTGACTCAACCGCTAGATTACGTAAGTAGGTTAAAATATCTGCGGATACCGCAACTGGATTTTTTATACCTTGACGAGTGTTAATTTGAATATTGGCATCAGATTTTGCCGCAAATTTATACGGATAAACTACATCAGGATCTAAATCCGCAAACCCGCGCCCCATAAAGCGTTTAATTGAAACAAGTGTATTTGCGGGATCATTAACTCTTAATTTTAAGGCTTCATGCCCAACACTTAGCTTATCACTACCATAATTGACAATTGAAGGAATTAATTTAGCACCGCTACTATCACAAAGAGCCGTTGCTTCACCACTTTTTACCGTTGCAACCAGTGAATTAGTTGTCCCCAGATCAATCCCAATTGCCACATTATGCTGATGTGGCGCACCGGACATATCCGGTTCTGCAATTTGTAATAATGCCATTTACATATTCCTATTTTGAATAATACACGTCTTTTATATAGGGTTAAACTCGAATTTTGCAACTTTTGATACTTAGATAAACTGAAATATTCACAGAAATGTTTATTTCGTTATTTGCCAAAACCAAGAAGAATACAAATCAGTACCGTTTTATGATAATTAATTCACTATACTCAAACTGATTCGAAATCCTAGTAGGCGATTTATGACGAAGCCTACACGTAGTAGGTGAGGAATAAATCAACGACCTAGGATGATGAATCGGATTAAGTTTACATTGAGCTAAGGATGTTAGCAACCAACTGCTCCAGCTTATTATAAAAAGCCAATTGTTTTATCAGTTCAGTGATTTGTTGGTATTGCCCAATAGTAAATGACTCACCAATTTTAACTGCTAACGAATTAGATTCTTTTGCCAAATTTCTCTCAATTTCCTCCAACGCATCAAAATCTCCACTATCTTCTGCCTCTGAAATCTGTTCACGTAATTCGATTTGTGCCATCAGAAATTCATTGCTAAATTTAGTATCATGCACTAAATCAACAGTAATACCGTGCAGTTGCAATAGGTAAATTGCACGAGGCAATGGTTCGGACAAAGTTGTATAAGCTTGATTAATCTGACTAGAAAGCACCAATGCTTGATTAGTAATCTCAGCACTTTCGGCTGCAAAATTATCCGGATGATACTGTTTTTGTAGAGTTCGCAAATTATCTTGCAACTCACGCAAGTCCACTCTATAGTCCTGCTGCAAACCAAAAAGTTCAAAGTAATTTTGTTTTAACAATTCGTTATTCATTTATTAAGTTTCTTTATATCAGTAAAAAGCCCCGGCACAAACGGCAAGGGCTTATTTTATATTATCTACTGTAGCTTTGTTCAAGTTCAAAATTTAAACAGTAAAGCTTTCACCACAACCACACTCATCCTTAACATTGGGATTCGTAAATTTAAACCCTTCCTGTAAGCCTTCCTTGGTGTAGTCAAGTACTGTCCCATCAAGAAACTGCAAACTTTTAGCATCGACAAAGATACTAATTCCATTAGACTCAAACTTATGATCATCGCTTGCTGGAGTATCAACAAACTCAATCTTATAGGCTAATCCAGAACACCCAGTAGTCTTTACGCCTAAACGTAAGCCAACACCTTTGCCTCGCTTAGCTAAAAAAGCCTGAACACGTGCGGCTGCAGTTTCAGTTGCACTTATTCCCATTTGAAACTACCCTCTTTATTTTGAATTTTTAGATCGATAGTCAGCAACAGCAGCCTTAATCGCATCTTCAGCCAATACTGAACAATGTATTTTTACCGGAGGTAGCTCAAGCTCTTCGGCAATATCACTGTTTTTGATCGCTTGTGCCTGATCTAAATTTTTACCCTTAAGCCACTCTGTCACCAATGATGATGAAGCAATTGCTGAGCCGCAGCCATAAGTTTTAAATTTTGCATCTTGAATGATACCATCTGCACCAACTTTAATTTGGAGCTTCATAACATCACCACATGCCGGAGCACCAACCATGCCGGTGCCAACTTGGGCATCATTCTTATCTAATGCGCCAACATTACGTGGATTTTCATAGTGATCCACAACTTTATTTGAATAAGCCATGACAATTTCTCCTTAATGTAAAATTACGTCACGTTGGGTATCATGCGAACTCCATTCGAAGCTTGCTACATCAATCCCATCTTTGTACATTTCCCATAGTGGGGAAAGTTCACGTAATTTAGTAACTTTTTCCTGTAATAATTTAATCGTATAGTCAACTTCTTCTTCAGTATTAAAGCGGCTAATGCTGAAACGAATTGAGCTATGCGCTAATTCATCATTGCGCCCTAAAGCGCGTAATACATATGATGGCTCTAGTGAAGCAGACGTACAAGCAGATCCACTCGAAACCGCAATATCTTTTACCGCCATCATTAATGACTCACCCTCAACATAATTAAAACTTACGTTTAAATTATGTGCAACCCGATGCTCCAGATCACCATTAAGATAAACTTCTTCCATTTGTTGCAAACCAGTTAGCAATTTATCACGCAAATACTTTATGCGTGGCAATTCGCTATCCATCTCCTGAGTAGCTAATTCAAAAGCTGCACCCATACCTACAATTTGATGAGTTGGTAAAGTACCCGAACGGAAGCCACGTTCATGACCTCCACCGTGAATCAATGGTTGCAATCTTACTCTTGGTTTACGACGTACATAAAGTGCGCCAATTCCCTTAGGCCCATAAACTTTATGCGCTGAAAAACTCATCAAGTCAACATTTAGATCAGCCAAACTAAATTTAACCTTACCCACCGCCTGAGCTGCATCAACATGAAAGATAATTCCTTTTTCACGGCACAGATTACCTATCGCCGCTACATCCTGAACCACTCCGATTTCATTATTAACATACATCACTGAGATTAATATTGTATCAGGGCGAATTGCCGCAGCCAACTTAGTTAAATCCAGAAGACCATTTGTTTCAGGAGTTAAATAAGTTACTTCAAAACCAATTCTTTCTAATTCACGCATCGTATCCAACGTTGCTTTATGTTCAGTTTTTACTGTAATTAGATGTTTGCCTTTATCTTGATAAAATAAAGCCGCACCTTTCACTGCCAAATTGATTGACTCAGTAGCGCCCGAAGTCCAGATAATTTCTTTACTATCACAGCCAACCGTACTAGCCACTTGCTCACGTGCATGCTCAACTGCAGCTTCAGCAGTCCAGCCAAAACCATGCGAACGCGATGCCGGATTACCAAAATCATTAGTTAAAAACGGCATCATTTTTTCTAATACTCGCGGATCCAATTTAGTAGTTGCAGCACTATCTAAGTAAATTGGTAATTGTAATGTCATTTTATATGTATTCCTTTAACTACGGCAGAACATAATTTTACTAGGTTCTTTGGTTTCTGCCTTGCTCAATAAATCTTTGAGCGTAATTTTATCCAGATAACCATACATCTCATTGGTTAAACCTGCCCACAGATCATGGGTTAAACATTTGGTATTGTCTTTACAGTTACCTTTACCGCGACAAGTTCTGGCATCCATATCTTCATCAACTGCTTTAATGATTTCTGAAATAGGAATCTGATCCAGATCACACATTAAAACATAGCCACCACCTGGCCCCTTATAACTTTTTACCACCTGATTTTTACGCAACCGAACAAACAATTGCTCCAAGTACGACAAAGAAATATTTTGCCGCTCACTAATGTTATACAGCGTGATTGGCTTTTTATTATCTTCGCTGTAAATAGCGATATCTAGCAGCGCAGTAACCGCAAATTTTCCCTTAGTTGTCAATTTCATATCTGATATATCCACAAAATAATTAATGAAGATATTGTACATTAACCCACTAAAAGTGTCAAGTAAATAACACTATTTTTACTAGACTTATTTAACCCACCCTCCATTATATAATATCCGAGTATTTTAGTCAACTATAACCATCGTCGAAACCCTCCTGATTTACTCTGGTTTTTAACCCAACGCCCCAACTTTGAGGGGTGCAGTGCAGCATCAGAAGCACACTGTAGCATAAATGCGAATCACACAAGAACTGAAGGGAGAAAAGCCTATTAGAATTTTCGCAACAATACAACAACTTACCCCATTTTTATCTTGACAACAGAGGTATATTAAGCTTAAAATACTTGCCTTATTTGCTATTAGCCATCAAAGCTAAGTGTTCAAAAAGCGGATTTTATACCCGACTCAAATTAATACAATTTTTAAATTTGGAATATTCAATTATGGCAAACTACATCTGGCAAAACGGTAAACTAGTTCCGTTCGAACAAGCAACTACTCACGTAATGTCTCACGCGCTACACTATGGCACTGGTGTATTCGAAGGAATACGCGCCTATGAATTAGCTAGCGGCGAAACAGCGGTCTTAGCGTTATCCGAGCACATTGACAGAATGTTTGTCTCTTCTGACCCAATTGCGATGAAAATACCTTACACTAAAGAAGAAGTATGTCAGGCTGTTGTAGAAACCGTAAAAGCGAACGCATTGAAGTCATGCTATATTCGCCCTTTGGCTTACTATGGTTTACCGCCAACCAAAGTACGTGTTCGCCCTGATCCTAAAACACCAGTAGAAGTAATTGTTTACTCTTATGATATGGGTGATTATTTACCTGACGTGGCACTTGATGTAAAAATCAGCGACTTTATCCGCTTGCACCCTAAATCAACTGCAGTTGGAGCTAAAATTTGCGGTCACTACGTAAATAGCTTACAAGCTTTATTACAAATTAGTGGAACTAAATACAATGAATTAATTATGCTTGATTATGAAGGTTATGTGTCTGAAGGAAGTTCTGACAATGTATTCATGGTTAAAGATGGCGTAATTTATACACCTGAATTAGGAACAATTTTAACTGGAATCACTCGCAAAATCGTAATTGGTTTAGCGCAGGATCTAGGCTACAAAGTAGTTGAAACTAAAATTAAGCCTGAAGAATTATATGCTGCTGATGAAGTATTCTTTACAGGTACAGCAGTAGAAGTTCGTGCAGCTGGCACTATCAATGACCAGCCAATTGGTGATGGCAAAGAAGGTAAAATTACGCAACACCTAAAAACTGAATATCTGAAAATTTGCCGTGGTGAAAACCCTAAATACAATCATTATTTGACAGTGGTAAAATAATATGGCACAAAATATAATCAATAAAATCTGGCATAGCCACGTAGTGCAAAGCAAGCCTGATTTTCCAGATACTTTGTATATTGACAGGATCTTGCTTCATGAAGTAACTTCGGCACAAGCATTTGCTGAATTGAAACAACGCGGAATACAAATCCGCAACAAACAAAATTTGTTAGCAACGGTTGATCACTCAATTCCTACCGATAAAAATCGGGCTGTGATTGCGGATGAGATTGCCCGTACTCAAGTTGATACGTTACGTGCCAACTGTAAAGAAACTGGCGTAACGATCTACGACATTGAGAGTTCGCATCAAGGAATTGTTCACGTGGTAGGTCCGGAACTAGGTTTTACCCTACCAGGCACAACTATCATTTGTGGTGATTCACATACATCAACTCATGGCGCATTTGGTGCTTTGGCTTTTGGCGTTGGAACATCAGAAATTACGCATGCAATGGCAAGCAGTTGTATTTTGCAAGATAAGCCAAAAACCTTTAAAGTTGAATTTAAAGGCATGCCTAATCAATACTTCACGGCTAAAGATGCAATTCTCAAACTTATCTCAGTTATTGGTATCGGTGGCGGTAAAGGCTGCGTAATTGAGTACGTTGGTGAATACATCCGTTCACTAAGCATGGAAGGTCGCATGACCATTTGCAATATGTCAATTGAATGTGGGGCACGTGCTGGTTTAGTTGCACCGGATGCAACCACTTTTACCTATTTACAAGGCCGTCAATATGCACCACAAGGTGCTGCATGGGAACAAGCCAAAGCTGGGTGGAATGCATTAGTAAGTGATGCAGGTGCAAGCTATGATCATGAAATCGTAATTGATATTGAAGGTGCAGGTCCAATGCTTACTTGGGGAATCAACCCTGAACATGCAATTGCCCTTAGCGGACAAACTCCGGCATTAGATGCTGGTGGTGATCGTGCTACTTTAGAAAAAGCGTATGCTTACACTGGTTTAACTCCAGGACAATCACTTAAAGGTACACCAATTGATTTTGCTTTCGTTGGTAGCTGTACCAATGGGCGAATTGAAGATTTACGCGCAGTAGCTAAAATTTTGGATGGGCGCAAGGTTTCTTCACGGGTAACCATGTATATCGTACCTGGCTCAGAACAAGTTATGGCTCAAGCCCAAGCTGAAGGCTTAGACAAAATTTTTATCGCAGCTGGTGCTGATTTCAGAATGCCAGGTTGTTCAATGTGTCTGGCAATGAACCCAGATAAAGTGCCTGAAGGCAAACGTTGCGTGAGCACTTCAAACCGTAATTTCATCGGGCGGCAAGGTCCAAATAGTATTACGCATCTAGCATCACCACAAACTACGGCTGCAAGTGCGGTACTTGGCTTTATTGCTTCAGAGGAGAGTCTATAATGCAAAAATTCACTACTCTAACTAGCCCGGTAATTCCACTTAATCTGGATAATGTTGATACCGATATGATTATTCCAGCACAACATTTAAAAAGTGTGAGTAAATTAGGTTTTGGTGAGCATGTTTTCTCAGCATTGCGCAAAATGTATCCGGATTTCATTCTTAATCAACCAGCATACAACACTGGCAAAATTTTACTTTCAAAAGCTAATTTTGGTTGTGGTTCATCACGTGAACACGCAGTTTGGGCGATTCAACAGTATGGAATCCAAGCCGTAGTGTGCAGTTCATTTTCAGACATTTTCTTCAATAATGCCGCTAAGAACTGTTTATTATTAATTAGCTTGCCTGAAGAAACTATCACTAAATGGATCGATGCATCGCTAGCTGACAGTACTTTAGCGATGACAATTGATCTAGAAGCACAGAAAATCAGCTTTATGGGCGAAACCCACAGCTTTAAATACGACACCTTCCGCAAACACTGTTTAATCAACGGATTGGATGATTTAGATTACCTACTTTCTCAAGAAAAAGATATTACAGCTTATGAACAAAAACATTGCAATATTAGCCGGTGATGGCATCGGTCCTGAGGTAATGGCTCAGGCACAACGCGTTTTAGATGCAGTCGCAACAAAATTTGGTCACACATTTAACTATACCGAAGCTTTGGTTGGTGGTGCTGCTTATGACGTTTACCAAGATCATTTACCACAAGCAACTATCGATATTTGTAACCAATCAGATGCAGTATTATTTGGCTCAGTCGGTGGTCCAGTACATTTACAAGCTGAAACCAAATGGGCAAATTGCGAAGCTAAATCAATTTTAGCGCTACGTAAGGCGTTTAATTTTAATATTAACTTACGCAAAATGGCTATCTATCCTGAAATCGCAGCTTTATCGCCGCTTAAATCCGAGCTATTGAAAGATGGCTTGGATGTAGTAATTTTTCGTGAATTAATTGGTGATATTTACTTTGGTGAACATACACTAGGTGAAAAAAATGGTCAGCGCTATGCTTTTGACAGTGCCGAATACACAGAAGAACAAATTCGTTCTATCGCTGAATATGCATTTAATGTTGCACGTACCCGTAATAAAAACTTAGTTTCAGTAGATAAAGCCAACGTATTAGCGACCTCTAAACTGTGGCGACAAGTAGTTAGCGAAGTAGCTAAAAATCATCCTGACATCGTTTATAGCGATATGTTAGTGGATAACTGCGCGATGCAGATTGTCAAAAATCCTGCGCAATTTGATGTGATTCTTACCGCCAATTTATTTGGTGACATTTTATCTGATGAATTATCAGTTTTATCTGGTTCAGTTGGTATGATGCCATCCGCAAGTTTTAGTTCAACTGGTTTGGCACTTTATGAGCCAGCTGGTGGTTCAGCGCCAGATATTGCAAATAAAAATATTGCCAATCCAATTGCGCAGATTTTATCTGCTGCGATGATGTTGGGTTATTCATTCGGCATGCATGCTGAAGCACAAGCAGTGAATGATGCAGTTAAAGCTGCAATTGTTGCGGGATATCGTACTGGTGATATCGCAATTAAAGGTAGTGCCGATAAAGTAGTAGGAACTAAAGAGTTTACCGATCAAGTAATCGCTGCTCTTTAAATATAAAGGATAATAAGATGTCAAGTCAACAAGTATATATGCTGGATATTACACTCCGCGATGGACAACAGTCCCCTGGCGCAGGTATGTCATTTGAAGATAATTTGAATTATGCACAAATTGCCCATAATTTACGTGTTGACGTCTTAGAGGCTGGATTTCCTTCTGCTAGTAATACTGATTTTGCGATTGTCTATCAAATTTCTAAAAACATGGCAGCAATAAATTCACCGATGATAATTTCATCACTTTGTCAATTACGTGAAGATCAGGTTCATCGTACAATGGAAGCATTAGCTCCATCATTAGCAATCAATCGCGCACGGATTCATATCTATGTTCCGGTTGATCCTGAATTAATGAGTGCATCGCTAGGTAAATTAGCTGAAGATAAACCCGCGATTATTGCAACTACTCATCGCTTAATTAAAATTATGGCTGATGCAGGCTTTGAAGTTGAATTTAGCCCTGAAGGTTATTCACGCCAACGCGAAAATTTTGACTTTGTAACAGATTTAATTCGTCATGCTATTGATGCTGGTGCAACGGTAATTAATTGCCCTGACACAATTGGTGGTGCATCTCAATACCAAGGTGAAGATTATTTTGTTAACAAGATGGCAAAGCATAAAGCAATTATGCAGCAAGAGTTTCCAAATAAAGAAATCATTTGGTCAATGCACTGTCATAATGACTTTGGAACGGCATTAGATAATAGTTTGAATGGAGTCTTTAGCGGCGTGGCACGACAAATTGAAGGTTGTATCAATGGTGTTGGTGAACGTGCAGGTAATGTTGCCCTTGAGCAATGCATCATGACTATTCGTCAATTTGGGCAAGGCGAGCATTTGAAGCAAAAATATCACACCAACATTGACATCAGCTATCTCAAAGAAGCTTCTGATTTCATTGCTGAACGAATGTTACCCCGTCAACCACACTCACCGATTGTTGGTAAGAATTCGGCGTCGCATACGTCAGGGGGACATATTAATGCGATTTTGAAAAATCCTTTAGCTTACCAACCATTCGACCCTAAAGATATTGGCAGTGAAATTAGCTTTGTTTTTGGACCGCTTAGTGGCAGTAATCATGCACAACAAGTAATTACTAAATTGGGGTATTCTTGTCAAGATGATGAAAAGGTTGCAATTACGCAATCAATCAAAGATTTCTATGCAGATCGCCGCAAAGGTGTAACCGATGAAGAGTTATTGATTGCTTATAAGCAATATCGTGCACCGATAAAACTAGAACATTTAAGCTATGCTAAAGATGATAGCGGTAAAACAGTGGTTACATTCCATGGATTATTTTTTACCAACCATGATTTTAGTATTGAATACCAAGGACGTGGTTCTGCACTTAGTGCAGTGAATAAAGCCGTAAATAATTATTTGGCAACCACAACCGTTGTCGATTATAATTCACACTCAGCTGGTCATACTGTAGATGCATTATGTATATCAAAAATCATTATTGATTTAAATGGCAAGCGCTATAATGGTCAAGCAGAAGATGATGATATTGAAATCTCTGCACTAAAAGCATTTATTGACGCAGTAAATAATGCATACATTGAAGAACATTATAAATTAACTAAAGGGGACTAAGCAATGAAAATGACTGGAGCGCAAGCCATTATTGAATCATTGATTCAAGAGGGTATTGAGATAGTATTTGGCTATCCTGGTGGTACAATTTTGCCGACTTATGATGCTTTATTTGAAAAAAAAGATAAAATTCACCACGTCCTGGTGCGCCATGAACAAGGTGGCGTGATTGCCGCTGAGGGCTACGCTAAATCTAGTGGTAAAGTCGGAGTCTGTTTTGCAACTTCAGGTCCTGGTGCAACCAATCTGGTAACTGGAATTGCAGATGCAATGCTTGATTCGATTCCTCTAGTATGTATTACAGGTCAGGTAGCAAGTAGCCTGATTGGTACTGACGCATTTCAGGAAGCAGACATTGTTGGAATAACAATTCCAGTTACTAAATGGAATTATCAAGTAACTCGTGCTGAAGATATTCCATCCGTAATTTCTAAAGCATTTCACTATGCAACTGAGGGACGTCCAGGACCAGTTCTAGTAGATATTACCAAAGATGCACAAATGGGTATGCTTGATTACCATTATAAAAAGCATAAACCCCGAATCAATTATAGTTATGATTGCCCTGATATTCAGTTTATTCAAATTGCAGATATAGTTAATGAAGCTAAACGCCCTCTGATATTTGCGGGTAATGGAATTGGCATGTCAAATGCAGAAGATGAACTTCTAAAATTAGCCGAAAAAGCAACAATTCCAGTAGCCTGTACTTTGCATGGTTTGCATAACTTTCCAAGCGATCATGAGTTATTCGTAGGACTTCTGGGAATGCATGGTAACTATGCACCTAATATTATGACCAACCAAGCCGATGTAATTATTGCAATTGGTATGCGTTTTGATGATCGTGTTACAGGTAATCTAGCAAAATATGCGAAGCAAGCTAAGATTATTCACATCGATATTGATCATGCTGAAATTAATAAAAATGTCAAGTCATACATACCGCTACATACTGATGCTAAGTATGCCTTGACTCAATTACTACGCTATATACAGCCAAATCGTCATGAACAATGGCGTGAAAAATTTAAAGCATTGCATAACGAGGAATACCAAAAAGTAATTCTACCTGAACTTACCATGCAAAAAGATATAATCCGCATGTCACAAGTTATTAATATGGTATCAGAAAAAACTGAAGGTAAAGCAATTGTAGTACCAGATGTTGGTCAAAATCAAATGGCGGTAATGCGTTATTATAAATTTAAACAATCTAAATCCCATATCTCGTCTGGCGGATTGGGCACAATGGGATTTGCGCTACCCGCTGCAATTGGTGCTAAGATGGCAAACCCGGATCGTGAAGTAATTTGCGTATCAGGAGATGGTGGTATTCAAATGAATATTCAGGAATTAGCAGTAATTAAACAGGAAAAACTACCAGTTAAAATTCTGTTATTAAATAATAACTATCTGGGAATGGTGCGTCAATGGCAGGAAATGTTCTATGAAGAGCGCTATTCATTTGTTGATCTGGTTAACCCTGATTTTGTAGCTTTGGCTGCTGCATATGGAATCAAATCACGTAAAGTGAGTAATCCTGAAGAATTGGAAAGTGCTGTCAATGAAATGTTAGCTTCAAAAGAGGCATATTTCCTTGAAGTCGTAGTTGAAAAACGCGAAAAAGTATTCCCAATGATGCCGGTAGGTGCTGCCGTTGATGAAATCAGATTATCTTAGGAAAGAAGAACAATGGATAAGAAACATGCCCATGATATGCATATTATATCAATTGTAACCCGTAATTCTTTGCGTGTATTACAAAGAATCTCTGGATTATTTTCCCGCTATAGCGTTAACATTGATCAAATGAGCATCTTTAGCGGTCAGGATGAGTTATCTCATTTTTCAATAATTGTGTACAGTGATGATCACTCAATCCAAAAATTGACAAATCAACTGCATAAAATTATCGAAGTATGTGATGTTCGTGTTTTAAACAATCAAAAATTTTAATCTTTTAAGGAAGTAGTTATGGCTCTTATGAATTTTGGTGGCGTGCAAGAAAACGTGGTAACACGTGAAGAATTTCCTCTAGCTAAAGCGCGTGAGGTTTTAGCTAAAGAAACTATTGCAGTTATCGGTTATGGTGTACAAGGTCCTGGTCAAGCATTAAATCTAAAAGATAATGGCTTCAATGTAATCGTTGGTCAACGTTCTCCTTCTAAATCATATGATAAAGCAGTAGCTGATGGTTTCGTACCTGGTGTTAGTTTATTCTCACCTGAAGACGCTATGCAAAAAGCTACGATTATTATGTACCTACTAAGCGATGCAGCACAAATCGCGATGTGGCCAACAGTACAAAAACATTTAACTGCGGGTAAAGCATTATATTTTTCTCATGGTTTTGGTATTACTTACAAAGATCGTACTGGTATTGTTCCGCCAAAAGATGTTGATGTATTCTTAGCAGCACCTAAAGGTTCAGGAACTTCATTACGTCGTTTATTCCTTGAAGGTAAAGGTTTGAACTCATCATTTGCTGTATTCCAAGATGCAACTGGTCATGCAACTGAGCGTTGCTTAGCTCTTGGTATTGGTATTGGTTCTGGTTATTTATTTGAAACTACTTTCCAAAAAGAAGTTTACTCAGATTTAACTGGTGAACGTGGTATTTTGATGGGTGCTTTGGCTGGTGTGATGGAAGCTCAATACAATGTATTGCGTAAAAATGGCCATACTCCTTCAGAAGCATTTAATGAGACTGTTGAAGAATTAACTGAATCATTGATTAAACTAGTTGGTGAAAATGGTATGGATTGGATGTATGCAAATACTTCGACTACTGCTCAGCGTGGCGCTTTGGATTGGAGAAAACCTTTCCGTGATGCAACTGCCCCAGTATTTGAACAATTATATGCTAAAGTAGCTGCTGGCGAAGAAGCTCAACGCTCAATCGACACTAACTCTCAAGCTGATTACCGTGTAAAACTAGAAGCTGAGTTAGCTGAAATTCGCGATAGCGAAATGTGGCAAGCTGGTAAAGCAGTACGTAGCTTACGCCCAGGTAAATAAATTTCGGTAGCAATACTGAAAACATTTAGAAACCACCAAAATTTATTTTTGGTGGTTTTTTTATTGTATGGGAATTAATAACTTACTTGTAAAAAAAAGCCCCTTAAAAGGGGCTTTTTTTTATGCATCTATTACTGCGCTGTACTAGCAGGATTTCTTGAAGCAACTTCATACGCACGAGCTTCATATTCTCCAGCTTTAGCCATTGTTTTTACGATAAGAACAAATGTATCTGCAATTTTTTTTAACATTTTAATTTTCCTTAAAACACTATATTAACTGCTGATTAGCTAAACCGCCTGCAATCACCTAAGATTTTTTTAACAAACAAGCTATTTTGCTCAGATAATCAACCTAACTCCGTTATTATATCATATTTGGCAAAATAAAACAAAATAAAATTTAATCAGACATATAGCCCACCATTTACATGGATTGTGCTGCCTGTTACATAATTCGCATCATCACTGGCAAGGTATTTTACGGCATTAGCAATGTCCTCAACCTGACCAAATCTACCTAATGGAATATTTTGAATATAAGAAGCACGAGTTTCTTCTGGCAATTTGTCTGTCATATCAGTTTGGATAAATCCTGGTGCTACACAGTTAGCCGTAATATTACGACTACCAAACTCTTTCGCCAATGATTTAGTTAAAGCAATCATACCACCTTTGGCTGCAGAATAATTAACCTGTCCTGGATTACCCATAAAACCAACAACTGAAGCAACATTAATAATTCTACCAAATTTTGCTTTAGTCATACCACGAATCGCAGCTTTAACTAATAAGAAAACTGACTTTAGATTGGTATCTAATACATCATCCCAATCGTCTTCTTTCATGCGCATCAATAAACCATCTTTGGTAATACCAGCATTATTCACTAAAATCGTTACGTCACCTTCAGTCGCAGCAATATCTTTAATCACGGCCTCAATATTATCTTTATCTTTTACATTTAGGGCTATTCCACGCCCACCAAACTCTTTTAGATAGTCAGTAATTGCAAGAGCACCGCTCTCGCTAGTTGCCGTACCAATTACAGCTATACCATTTTTGGCTAATGTGGTCGCAATAGCGCGCCCAATTCCACGACTAGCACCAGTTACCAGAGCTACTTTTTTTACATCAGTCATAATAATACCCCTTTATAATTCTATCAAAAAATAAAAGCTTTTAAATAACACTTTTAATTAGTAATACCAAACCAATTACAAGACCAACTACGCTAGAATAAAATGTAAGCGCAAACCCTAAACTACGCGCACCTGCACCATGGCTATAGCCATTTGCAAAAAGCAGACGTCCAACTATAAAGCATATGCTAAATAACAATACTAGATAGATGTGCTCAAGTGGTAAACCCCATGAGAGCAAAGCATAAACTATTACAGCAAAGAAGAGTTGCTCATGAGTATTATTTAGATATTGTTTCATGATACTCAAGCGCAAATTTTCTGCTGCTATTAGTGGATTGCTCACTGATTCATCAAAAAAACGCAAACTGGCAATTCTACCAATACCAATCACGTAGCTGCAGGTTGGTAAAATAAGCGCCAAAAAATAATATTGTATTCTACTTAAGCGCCAACCAACTGGATATATTGCAGATATTGCAACTAATATCAACGCTATCAGCATTGCTAATAACATGTTCTGCAATATTTTGCGTTGCTCTCTGCTTAACATAACGAACTACTTCAGTTGCTCTTGTAATGCTACAAGTGTTTCTTGTGAATTAAGATTAAAAATTAGAGCTGCTTCATGAATCCGCTTATTTAAACCCGAAAGAACTTTACCTGGACCACATTCAACAATAACACTTACATCTTGCGCTGCAAGCGTTTTGATACTATCTGTCCACAATACAGGTGAATATAATTGTTTAACTAAACCATCTTTAATTGAAGCAATATCATTGGCAATTGCTGCATTTACATTTTGTACCACGGAAATCTTTGGCTGATTAAATTTAACGTTATTTAATTCTAATGCTAATTTTTCCGCCGCTGGCTTCATCAAATCACAATGTGATGGTACAGATACAGGGAGTGGCATAACCTTACGTGCACCTTTAGCTTTTAATACCTCCGCAGCTTGATCAACTGCAGCTTTGCTTCCAGCAATAACTACTTGCCCAGGAGAGTTAAAATTAACACCTTGGACAACACCAACACCGCTACTCATTACTTCAGCACAGCCTTCAACAACCAATTCATCAGCCAAGCCTAATACCGCAGCCATGCCACCTTCACCAGGCTTAACTGCCTCTTGCATGTATTCAGCACGCTTACGAACCAATTTTACAGCATCAACAAAATCTAGTACTCCAGCAGCAACCAAGGCACTATATTCGCCAAGACTGTGACCAGCAACAAAATCAGGTAAGCGATTTGCTGATTTCTCCAACCATGCTAAATAGGTGGCATAGCTGGCAGTTAATAATAAAGGTTGAGTATTAATAGTTTGATTAATGTTTTCAGTATTCTCTTCTTGAAGCATTGCCCAAAAATCTATACCAAGAGCATCCGAAGCCTGACTAAATGTATCTCGAACCACATTTATCTCAGCCAAAGCATCCATCATTTTTAAAGCCTGAGAGCCCTGCCCAGGAAAAACAAAAGCAAATTTAGTCATACTAACTCCTTGTTAAAATCTAATCAGCGAAGCGCCCCACGAAAACCCAGCACCAACCCCTTGAAGTAATACAATATCCCCAGCTTTAATCCGCCCGTCACGAACAGCAGTATCTAATGCAAGTGGAACTGAAGCAGCAGATGTATTGCCATGCTTATCTACCGTGGTAATAACTTTATCCATACTGCAACCCAACATTTTTGCGGTTGACTCCAAAATTCGGATATTTGCTTGGTGTGGAACAATCCAGTCAATTTGTGATATATTAATCCCGACTTTATCGGCCAAATTTTTACTAACCGCTGTTAAAGAACGAACAGCAAGTTTAAACACAGCTTGTCCGTCCATGTAAACATAAGGATTACCCTTAATTGCACCATTATACAAATGACCATCACAAGTTAGAATTGAATTATAGCTACCATCAGCATGAATTTCATTTCCTAAAATTCCTGATTCATCACTTGCTTGAAGAATTACGGCACCAGCACCATCTCCAAATAAAATACAGGTCCCACGATCAGTATAATCAACAATTCGTGACATACTATCGCTGCCTACGACCAAAATATTCTTTGCCATACCTGATTTAATAAAGCAATCTGCAGTAGTCAGTGCATAAATAAATCCAGTGCATGCAGCTTGCAAATCAATGCTGCCATTTGTTTTAATACCCAACTTATTTTGCAATATGCACGAGGTAGAAGGAAACACTGAATCTGGAGTGCTGGTTGCAACGATGATCAAATCAATTTCGTCAGGTCGCATATTGGCTTGACTCAAAGCTGATAATGCTGCACGATATGCCATATCACTAGTGGTCTCACCTTCAGCAACGATATGCCGCTCTCTTATTCCAGTACGATCAATAATCCATTCATCTGAAGTATCAACCATATTTTCTAAATCTTTGTTAGTCAAAGTCTTGGTTGGTAAATAACTTCCTGTAGCCACAATCTTAGCGTATTTCATAATACTATGCTACCTTTAAAAAGCCAAAAGGCTGGGGAAAACCCAGCCTAGATTATACCTTATTCTGAGTAACCACCAAACATGGTTCGCCAGCGTATAAGTTTAGGAGTCATTATCTAAAATAACTCACAACTCTAAAGTGATTTTAAATCTGTAAACTCAAGCAACTCATCACCATCAGTTAACACTTGTTTATTTTGTTGTAAATATTCATGCAATAAGCCAATTACTCCAGCGCCAACTTCGTGGTGAGCCTGGACTAATGCGTAGTAGAACCCATTAATATCAGCACCACCATGGCTTTTGATTACCAGACCATTTAACCCCAACAATACGGCACCATTGTATTTACTAGGGTCAACACGCTGCTTCAAACGTTTTAATACTGGATAAGACATTAACGCAATTAGTTTAGTAAACCACGTTCGAGTAAATTCTTCTTTAAGGAAGAAAGCAATCATTTTGGCAACGCCTTCGGTTGTTTTAAGTGAAACATTTCCAGTAAAGCCGTCAGTTACAACAACATCAACTACACCTTTGAAGATATCATCACCTTCAACATTACCATAGAAATTTAAATTGGAGGTTTTAAGCAATTCAGCAGCTTTTTTAACTGTTTCATTACCTTTTATATCTTCACTACCAATATTTAAAATTCCCACACTTGGAGTTGTCTTACCAGTAACACCGCGCATTAGCTGTGCACCCATCACTCCAAATTGCTGTAGATGCTCAGGAGAGCAGTCGATATTAGCGCCCAGATCAAGAACACAAACTTCACCCTTAACGGTTGGCATTAGTTTAGCAATAGCAGGACGATCAATCCCATCCATTGTCCGCAAAACATAACGCGCAATCGCCATCAGAGCACCGGTATTACCCGCTGAAACTATAGCGTTGGCTTTGCCTTCTTTTACTAGGTTAATAGCAATACGCATAGAGGAGTCACGCTTAGTACGCATAGCACTTTGCGGAGCTTCATCCATACCAACAACCTGAGTAGCGTGAATAACCTCAATCCGATCACTAAATCGCGATAATTCTCCAGCTATCTGCTTGTAGATACTATCACGATCACCGACTAAAATTAAGTTAACATCGACCACTTCACTCAAAAAGCGCAAACAAGCAGGTACAGTTATATTAACACCGTGATCCCCACCCATTGCATCAACTGCAAGTACTATCGCCATGCTTAAAATACTTTACAAAAAATTACTCACCTTTAGTTTTAAGTATTTTTTTACCACGATAAACGCCATTCGGGCTGATATGGTGACGTAAATGAACTTCACCCGTCGTAGCTTCTACTGCAGTAGCAGGAGCAGTGATAAAATCATGTGAACGGTGCATACCGCGTTTAGAAGGAGATTTTTTATTTTGTTGAACTGCCATTTGTATTACCTCTAAATTATCTGTTTTAAAACATTGAAAGGACTCTCAACCTCATCATGGTAACTAAGTCCAATACACGAGTCATGCTTAGCCGCACAAGGAAGTAACATAATCACTTCATCTTCTACCAGCTGCATAACATCAAATTCGTCTTCAGCCAACACACCGTCAACCACATCCGATTCACTCTCGGAAAACAGTGCAGCGTCCAACTGATCCTCATTAAAAAAAATTGTTATTTGCGTTTGATTTTCAATTGAAATATCTAACGGCTGTAAACAATTTTGACATAAGGCGCTGATTATACCATAAATTGACAATACAAGTGTAGGTCTATTTAGACGGTCTAGCTCTCCTTGCAAGGTATATTTAACTACACCTTGGAATTCACCAATTTCCTGAATTCGCGCGACTGTTCCTAAATTAATTTCTCCACTTATTTTCTGTGCTGATTTTGCAAACTTAACATTATTAATGTACACTTAAGCCACCCTAAAATATAACTACGCTATTTTAAACCAATATACTAACGATAGGTTTATTTTTTTAATTTTTTACCCCTAGCAAGTACATTACTTTCACGATAGTTATAAACAAAATAAATACTAGCAAAAACTATCAATAAAGCTCCCAACAGAACTGTTAACCTAGCCTGATGAGCAGCAATATATCCAGAAAGTAAAGAGGGAATAACTTGCGCCAAGGCATTTGCACTAGAATTAACACCCATTGCCTCACCAAAAACTGCTGGATCAGTGGTTCTGGCAATCAAAGCAGCGCTAAAAGCCTTGCTCAACGCAGTTGCTATTGCCAAAAAAGGTGGAATACTATAAATCCAGATATGTGCAACATGACTAGGAATTAAATAATAAACAAATAAACACACAGCAGTCAAAATAAAGCTAAAATAAAGTACTTTGTAATCGGTAACTTTACCCGATAAGCGCCTTACAACACCACCTTGAGCTAAAATAATCATTACACCCAAATATGCAAAATAATTCCCCACCATTCCTTGGGTAAAATCAAATTGTTTGAGTAAGATTATGCCCCAGAATGCGGTAAAAAACGTAAATCCTGCATTGTAAAGAAATAGAGCTGGAACTATCTGGCGTAAATTAGGAATCATAAATGATTTAAATATATTATGCAAAGGTTTATTATAATCAATTTTAAGGGCTAATTTAAGTGAGGATGTTTCGGGTAGATAAAAATAAACCAACATTAGATTAGCAAAGCTTAAAGCTCCAGCAAACCAAAACGGCGTTGCAGCATTAAAAGCCACAAATAACGCAGGATCAGATAGCTTTCCACCAATAAAAGGTCCAAGAACAAATCCCAAACCAATAGAAACACCAACTAATCCAAAATTCTTCGCACGATCTTTTTCGGCGCTAACATCACCGATGACAGCCTGCGCAATCGAAATATTACCACCAGATGCACCATCAAGTATACGCGAGAAAAATAAAAGCTCAATATTTCTAGTTAAAATCCCATAAGCAAATAAAAAATACGAAATAGCTGTGCCGCTAATCGAGAGTATTAATAATTTGCGCCGCCCGTATTTATCAGACAACTGACCAAGAATAGGGGTACAAAAGAATTGTAAAATTGGAAATACCGCTAATAACCACCCTGCAAAAATAAAGCTTTCAGCTTGCGACCAACTAGCCGGCGTAACTAAGAATTCAGAACCATGGGTAATCAATAGGGGGAAAACTGGAATCAATATCCCAATACCTAGCATATCAATGAATATTGTTAGAAAAATAATTGATAATGCTTTATTATGAGAAAATTGTACCATGATAGTTTATATTTCAATCAAAGTATAACAGGGAGAGCATCTAAGGACATCATTATTGATAAAATAGTTATTGCAATTATTGAAAAACCAAACATCTTGCGCGCCCATACACGATCATTTTCTGCTTTAAAACCACGAATTGCCAATCGCACCCACCAAAGTCCGATAGCTAAACTTGCTGCTAAATAATAAAAGCCTGTATAACCAAACACCGTCAACAATGAAGCTGCAATAGTGAAAAAACAAACATAAAGCACCATATTGACTTTAGCGTAATAAATGCCTTTCTTCACTGGCAAGACGGGAATACCAGCGGATAAATAATCATCAAATCGAAAAATAGCAATCGCGAATGAATGTGGCATTTGCCAAATACTTAGCATAAGAAATAAAATAAATGCACCAACATCAAGTTGGTTGGTAACAGCACAGTAGCCTACTACTGGAGGAATCGCTCCAGAAATACTGCCAATTAAAGTCCCATGAACAGACGTACGTTTAAAACCCAGCGTATATACAACCACATAAAAGAACAGACCAACTAGAGCAACAACCACTGTTAAAAAATTAGCATAAACCCAAAGCAAAGTACAACCCACTAGTGTTAATACAGCTCCATATGCAAATGCAACACGTTTAGTCAAAAGCCCTTTCACCATTACACGTTCTTTGGTACGCTCCATTATCTGGTCAATATCTCGGTCAATTATGTTATTAAATACACAACCTGCAGCAATAACAGAGGAAATTCCAGCCAAAGTTATAAACAGCAAAAATAATTTGGCTTGCCCTGCCGAAGCTAAAAAGAATCCCCCGGCAACAGTGATTAAATTTCCAAAAATAATCCCAGGTTTAGTAATCGAAATAAATTTTTTTATCAACACAATAAGCCTAATTTTTTTATTTAACAAGAATGCAAAATGGCTAACTCTGACAAGCCAGCAAATGCCGAATCAGGTTAGCCATCATAAATCACACAGACTTACTAGTGATCCATCATATTATAATTAAGGTTCCACATGATCCATATAGTACCGATTACTAATATCAATAAAATCAACGTAGTAAATAGAAAAGTTATCAAATTCCAGCGCTGTTCAGATGAACGATCCAAATGTAAGAAAAATACTAATTGGATAAATAGCTGACCAACAGCAAGCAAGACTACCGCAATAGCTATACCCTCTACAGGCATCATATGATTGACAACTATGAAGTACGGAATTACAGTCAGAATGATTGAAAGAATGAAGCCAATGGTATATGATTTAACACTACCATGACTTTCTCCAGTCGCAGAAACATCATGATGAACTGACATTTACATCACCCCCATCAAATAAACAACGGTGAATACAAAAATCCAAATAATATCTAAGAAATGCCAAAACAAACTTAGACAAGCCAACTTGCGATTTACCATTGCCGTTAAACCACGTGTAGATACTTGGAACATTAATAGCGCCATCCAAATTAGACCACAAGTAACATGTAAACCATGTAACCCTACTAATCCAAAGAATGATGATAAGAATGCACTACGATCAGGACCATTACCTTCAATTATTAGATGATGAAACTCATTTATTTCCATCCCAATGAATCCAAGCCCTAAAAGGAATGTAATAAATAGCCAAGTTAAAACCTGAGCTTTATTATTCTTATGTGCGGCAAGCATCGCTAACCCATAGGTAAAGCTACTTGTCAATAACAAGAAAGTTTCAACCATTACATAATTTAAGTCGAATAGTTCTTTGGGACCAGCACCACCAAATACATTAGTGTGTAAAACTGCATAAGATGCAAAAAAACAAGAGAACAATATGCAGTCACTCATTATGTATATCCAGAAGCCAAAAGCTACCTTTGCAGTAGCCTCGGCATCGTGATCGTGATGATGATCTGCAGAATGATTATTTATTATTTGTGAAGTCATTATGCTTTATTCCTACGTAACATAAGTTCATGTTCAATGCGCTCAACTTCTTCAGCAGGGACATAATAATCGATATCATGGTCTAATGAGCGAGCTACAACACAAGCAAAGATAGCCAAACCACTTGCCGCAACCAACCACCAAATATACCAAATTAATCCAAAGCTCAAAGTAAACGCAAATAAACCAATTATAGCTCCAATACCAGTATTACGTGGCATATGGATATCTTCATAAGGTTTGCTTTCATCAAAAATTGGTATTGCATTATGCTTAGCATCCCAATGAGGCTCCAATGTCGTCACTGTTGGAATACGCGCGAAATTATAAAATGGCGGAGGAGACGATGTAGCCCACTCTAGTGTGCGACCATCCCATGGATCACCAGTATAATCTTGGTTCTGCTTAGCTTTAATAATACTTACCAATATTTGCAATACTTGACATCCAATACCAGCAGCGATAATCAGCATACCAATAAAGGCAACAACAAATAAAGGATGCCAACCTGTTGAATAATCATAATGACTAATCCGACGAGCAGCCCCCATAAAACCAAGTACATATAGCGGTATAAATGCGATATAGAACCCAACTAGCCAAAACCAGAAAGAAGCTTTACCAAGACCTTCGTTCATTTTAAAGCCTAATGCTTTTGGACACCAAAATGAAAGACCAGCCATACATGCAAACACCACACCACCAATAATTACATTGTGGAAATGAGCAATTAAAAACAAGCTATTATGTAATACAAAATCAGCGCCAGGCACTGCAAGCAAGACACCAGTCATACCACCAATTGAGAATGTAATAATAAAGCCAACGGTGAAGTACATCGGTGCTGCAAACCAAATTCGCCCACGGAACATAGTAAATAACCAGTTAAAAATTTTAACCCCAGTTGGAATCGCAATAATCGTAGTCATTATACCAAAGAAGGCATTTACATTCGCCCCAGAACCCATCGTAAAGAAATGATGAACCCAAACAATAAATGACAACACTGTAATACTTACTGTCGCATAAACCATTGTAGCGTAGCCAAATAAAGGCTTACGTGAGAACGTAGAAGTAACCTCAGAGAATACACCAAATGCTGGCAATACCAAGATGTACACTTCAGGATGCCCCCATGCCCAGATCAAATTTACATACAGCATCGGATTACCACCACCAGCATCAGTAAAGAAGTGAAAGCCTAAATAACGGTCAAGCGTTAATAACGCCAACGCAGCAGTCATCATTGGGAATGAAATAATAATCAAAATATTGGAACATAGTGCAGTCCATGTAAACACAGGCATTTTCATAAGAGTCATACCAGGACAGCGCATTTTAATAATGGTTACAAAGAAGTTAATCCCTGAAATTGTTGTCCCAATACCGGAAATCTGCAATGCCCAGATGTAATAATCAACCCCCACTCCTGGGCTATAAACTTTCTCAGATAAAGGAGCATAATTCACCCAACCAGTTGTAGCAAATGAACCAACAACCAAGGATAACATCATTAGCACCATACCAACCATGAACAACCAAAAGCTTAGTGAGTTCAGATACGGAAAGGCAACATCACGTGCACCAATCTGTAATGGAACTACTAAATTCATCAAGCCCACCACCAATGGCATTGCTACGAAGAAAATCATGATCACGCCATGCGCAGTGAAAATTTGATTATAGTGATCTGGTGGCAAAAAGCCGTAATTACTACCGACTGAAATAGCCTGCTGCGTACGCATTAGTGCTGCATCTGCAAATCCACGCAACAGCATTACAATAGCAATAATGATGTACATAAGGCCAATGCGTTTATGATCTACGGATGTAAACCACTCTTTCCACAAGTAACCCCATTTTTTAAAATAAGTTACTAACGCAACTAGAAATACAAACCCACCAATCATCATTGCACCCGCAATTATCGCAGGGGGCTCATGAATAGGAATTGCATCCCAAGTTAATCTACCTAAAAAATCAATCATTCGTGATTTCCTTGAAAACTATGTTATTTACTATCCATACCATGCATATCATCCATACCAGGCATCATATACTTCATTACGATATCTTCGAAAAGATTATCTGCCACTGAAGCATAGAACTTAGGTTGCACGTATTCGGTAGGTATTAATAATTGCTTATACTCATCAGTAGTCAAGCTATTCGGTGAATTTTTAACTTCCTGCACCCAACTATTAAATGCATCGGAAGAAGTCACGTGAGTCTTAAAATGCATTCCATTAAAACCATTTCCGTTTATTACAAAAGCTCGCCCATCATATACACCCACCTCATCAGCGATTAGGTTTAGATGAGTTTTCATACCAGCCATAGCATAAATCTGCCCACCAAGCTGAGGAATAATGAACGAATTCATCGGCGCATCCGCTGTTATTGTAAAATCAACAGGAACACCAACTGGAAGTTGTAAATAATTTATAGTTGCAATATGCTGCTCAGGATAAATAAACATCCACTTCCAATCCAATGCGACAACCTGAACATTTAAAGGTTTAACACCTTCAATCTCGATTGGCTTATATGGATCTAGTGCGTGCGTACTTTTCCAAATTATAACAGCAAGAATACCAATAATAATAATTGGCACACCCCAAACTACCACTTCAATTTTTGTGCTATGCGTAAACCCTGGATCATATTTAGCATTAGAGTTCGAATCGCGATATTTATACGCAAATACTAATGTTAAAATAATCACTGGAATTACAACCAATAGCATTAGAGCAACTGCAGTAAAAATAAGATCTCTCTCATCTTTACCTATTGTACCTTTTGAATGAATCAACACTAAATCTTTACAACCAGTCAACAGTGATGATCCAGCAAAAGCAGCAATCGCGATAATAAAATTTTTAATTTTATGCATCGTTCAAATGATCCTTTGTGAATTATTAGCATATTAATTAAGAATCTAACTCTTAGACCTAATTAGGCATGATTATATCATATACGAAAAACAGCAGAATAGTAATAATACCTACTGCTCATTAAAAAATCCCCTTAATTTTCATTAAGAGGATTTTTAGAGTAATTTACTAATTACTTATCTAATCCTGAATTAGGATCACGTTCTTGTTTTACCAAACTATCGCTAATAATGCGAACAATGATATAAGCACCAATTGACCAAGTTAAGAACATCATTTTATAAGTCCTTTTTAATACATTGAATGAGAATTTTCTTCAATTTTAGCTGTAGTTAATTTGCCACGCATGATTTTGTAAACCCATGAAGTATAGGTTAAAATAATTGGTGTAAAAATAATCGCCGCCACTAGCATCAACAGCAGTGTATGCTCAGAAGATGTTGCATCCCACGCAGTTAAGCTGCTTCGTGGATCTGTACTTGAAGGCAATATAAACGGAAACATCGACATACCAGCAGTCAAAATAATCCCCGCCATACCAGCACCACTAAATATAAACGCCACACCTGATTTACCTTTAGTATTAAATACTATTGATAAAATTAATCCTACAAAGCCAAGAATTGGAGCAACCGCAAACCACACATACTCGTGATAATTATTTAACCATGCACCCTGAACAATTTGCACACTTTTTGCCAATGGATCAGATTGAGCTATTGGGTTTAAGTTGCTTGCAACATAACCGTTTATGTGTCCAACCCAGAATCCACCAATTGCAAAGCAAATGATTGCAATTAGAGAGAAAATCGTTGCAGCCTTGCGTGCTCTTGCTTGCATTGCACCTTCAGTTCTGAGTGTTAGGTAAACCCCACCGTGAGCTGCAGTCATTGAAAATGCTACTAGGCCACACAGAATTGCAAAAGGAGATAACAAGGCCAAGAACCCCATAATTGGGTTAGATGCATCACTCACTAAACGCATACTGTCATCGTAATGGAACGGAATACCTAACAAAACATTACCAAAAGCCACACCAAACAATAATGGAGGAACAGCAGAGCCGACAAATAGCACCCAATCCCAAGTAGAGCGCCAAGTTGGATTTGCGATTTTAGAACGATAGTCAAATGCAGGTGCACGTAAAAACAACGTCCAAAGCACAGCTAAAATCGCAATATACAACATTGAAAATGATGCAGCATACACTAAAGGCCATGCAGCAAAAACCGCACCACCAGCAGTAATAAACCATACTTGGTTACCATCCCAGTGCGGCGCTACGGAGTTAATCGCAGCACGACGTTCTGAATCAGTTTTACCTACAAATGGAGATAGTGTACCCACCCCCATATCGTGACCATCCATAATCATAAGACCAATTAGCAGGACACCTACCAGCACCCACCAGATAACGCGTAAAATTGCATATTCCATGTTATTTACTCCGTGTTTCAAATTGATATTTGCCAGTACCTAAGCTTGATGGACCTAAGCGAGCATATTTAAACATTAACCATAATTCAACGATCAATAACAAAGTATAAATCAAAGTGAATCCTGTTAACGAGAAGATTAATTCCCCACTTGACAAGCTTGATGTTGATAGATATGTCGGTAAAATTCCAAAGATAGTCCAAGGTTGACGGCCATACTCAGCTACAAACCATCCTGCCCAGCAAGCGATCCAAGGAGTCGGCATCCACCACAATGCCCATTTTAACAACCAAGTTTTACGCTCATACGCATCACGCGCACCAAAAGAGTACCATGAAGCAAAAGCGAACAGCATAAATAACGAACCGCCAATTGCTGCCATTAAACGGAAGCTATAATACAACGGAAGTGAATTTGGCACAGTATCTTCGGCTGCCTGATCGATCATCTGAGGTGTTGCATTTGCTACGTCTTCAGTATATTTTTTAAGCAACAACCCATAGCCTAAATACTCTGAGTTAGCTTGAATTTCAGCCACCAAAGATGTATCTTGAGGGGTTTTGCGGAATTGTTCTAGCTGTAGTAAAACTTGCTGACCTTTAACGATTTTATCTTTATTTTCAGCAATAATTTCATTCGCACCTTTTACTGGATCAGTGAAATTATGATTCAAAATCAAACTACCCACATACGGAACACGGATATCAAAAAGATTTTCATGCTTTTCACGATCTGGCCATGCTAATACAGACCAAGAAACCGGAGCTTGCTCAGTATTCCAGATACCTTCGATTGCTACCAATTTTGATGGTTGTGCATGATAAACATATAGACCTGATTGGTCACCCATAATGATTACGGCGATTGAAGAAAATAAACCAAACAAAGCAGAAACTTTGAATGAGCGACGCGCAAATGGTAAATCTTGTTTACGTAGTAAGTAAAACGAAGAAATACCTAGCACAAACACTGATGCAGTTACATAACCCGCACAAGTTGTATGGAAAAATTTAGCTTGCGCAACTGGGCTGAATAACACGGCAAAGAAGCTAGATAATTCCATCCGCATAGTGATTGGATTAAACACAGTACCAACCGGCTCTTGCATCCAACCATTAGCAACCAAAATCCATAATGCAGATAAATTAGAACCAATTGCAACTAATACTGTAAATAGTAAGTGTTGTTTTTTAGATACACGATCCCAAGCAAAGAAGAACATACCAATGAAAGTTGACTCTAAGAAGAATGCCATCAAACCTTCAATTGCCAAAGGAACCCCGAAAATATCACCCACATAGTGTGAGTAATATGCCCAGTTTGTACCAAACTGGAATTCCATTGTCAAACCAGTCGTAACTCCAATTGCAAAGTTAATCCCAAAGAGTTTACCCCAAAATTTGGTCATATCTTTATAAATCGGTTTCCCAGTTATTACGTAAATAGTTTCCATTATTACCAAGATCCACGTCATCCCTAGAGTCAGCGGAACAAAAATAAAATGGTACATTGCCGTTATTGCAAACTGCAACCGCGACAAATCAACTAGTGTTTCCATAGTTTTACCTCAAAAATTAACGAAAAATGTGCTCAGCAGCAGCTTTATCATCCATGACTATTGGATTACGGAAGCACTTATACCAAAGCCCAGTTAACAAAACTGCTTTAATTATCAATAAACACAAAATTTCTTTCCAATAATTTTGCATCATCGGACGATCCTCCTGTGATTTTTTCCTAGCCATTATTTTACCATACCCAACAATATTTCCACATTAATTTTATGGTTATTAACCCACTAAAACACTAGGTGATATAACCCAGTAATTTACTCTGGCTTATAATCTTTAATTTGCTCTTTAAGCAAATTACTCGTATGAAATGAGACAACTCGGCGAGCATTAATTGGAAACTCCTCTTTGGTTTTAGGATTGCGTCCGATTCTGGCACTCTTATCACGCAAAACAAAGTTCCCAAATCCTGATACTTTAACCTCATCACCCTCTTCCAGGCTTTTGGTCATCACATCAAAAAAGTCTTCAACTAGACGATATGCATCGACTCTAGTTAACTCTGAATTGTCCATAACGACCTGAATCAAATCATTTTTAGTTACAGTTGACATATAAAATACCTCAAAAAATTAATATTATCTTAAATTACCGTTAAACTCATTTATTACTAAATTCTTAATTTGCTCTAGCACAGGGTTAACATCCTCATCGCTAAGCGTCTTATCAGACTGAAAAACAAAATTTACAGCTACGCTTTTCTCATTAGCACTTAAAGAACCACCACTAAAAATATCAAACACATTAAAATCAATCAACTCTCTGATTTTTAATTGTGCAATTCGTTGTAAAATTACACCAACTTCTATATTTTTATCTAAAACGAAAGCCAAGTCACGACTTATTTTTTGAAATTTGCTTATATTTTGCAATGAAACATTTTTGCTCTCTGCAAATGCCTCAACATTAATTTCAAAAACATATGGAAGGACATCTAACCCCAGCTCACCACCCAATGAAGGATGAAGTTGACAAATATAACCAACTTGACTATTATTCAATAGAACATCCGCAGTTCTGCCTGGATGCATGTATTCTGCACCGCCATTGGAATCAATAGCTCTAAGCTCTACCTTTCCAAAAACGGCTAATAACTCTTGCAAAACGTGACTTAAATCATAAAAATCAACCTCACGAGAAGCTAAAGCCCAATTCGAAGGTAGGTATTTACCATAGATTAATCCAGCCAAATGTAATGGTTGAGCATCAACATTTTCACCATGAAATACTCGTGCTAATTCAAACAAGCGCACAGAATCTTGAGCTCGATTAACATTATATTGCAAGCTTTTTATCAAACCAGAAATTAAATTGCTGCGCATAACGTTCAAACCTGCAATTGGGTTTTGCAGACGAACGACCTCTATTGCTGGAGTTGAAAACAACTTGGCATATTTCTCTTCAATAAATGCATAGCTAATAATTTCACTAAAGCCATACGCAACCATAGTTTGCTTCAAATTTGCAATTTTGTGTAACTTAGGATCCAAAGCTTCTAATGAGTGTTCCAAAACTGGCATCTTGGCTTCAATACGATCATAACCATAAACGCGAATGATTTCTTCAATGATATCCTGCTTAATACGTAAGTCAAAGCGATAGCTTGGAGGGGTAACCACCAATAAATCGCCATTAACATCGCAGATACAACCTAAATTAGTTAAAATTTGTATAATAGCTACAACAGGAATAGATTGCCCAATAAAAGTATCAATCTCTTTGAAACTTAAGTTTATTTTTTGTGTTTCAGCCCCAGCAGAATTATTTGAGAAATGAATATACTCACCGATTCTACCACCACAAATATCTACGATTAATTGTGCGGCAAGATTAATTGCATCGTGCTGAAGTTCGGGGTCAACCCCACGCTCAAACCTAAATGCAGCATCAGAGCTTAAACCATAAAGCTTAGCTTTGCCCTGAATAACATCTGGAGCAAAAAATGCACTTTCTAATAATAGCGCAGTAGTATCAACAGAAACACCAGAATCCAAGCTTCCCATTACACCAGCAATCGCAACAGGCTTATTCTCACCATCCGCAATTATTAGTGTGTTAGTTTGTAATTTAGCTGTACTAGCATCAATTAGTTTAAGCTCTTCACCTGATGCAGCCATTCGTACTTTAACACCTGAAGCTACTTTAGCTAGATCAAAGGTATGTAATGGCTGCCCTAAAGCTAACATTACATAATTGGCGATATCAACTAACGGAGAAATAGATCTCACTCCACTACGCTCCAGTATCCGAACTAACCAATCTGGCGAAGTAATTTTATTATCAATATCATTAATTACTAAACCAACATAATGAGGGCATTCATTTACTGCTAGCACTTCTAACTTCAATGTATCACTCAACTTATTTAGATTGTTTACTGTATTAACGCTAGGCTTAAGTACGTTGCCTGTCAGTGCAGCTACCTCACGCGCTAAACCACGATAAGATAGGCAATCTCCACGGTTGGGTGTAATTTTAAATTCAACAATACTGTCGTCTAAATCAAGGTGCTCGCGGATATCCTTGCCAACTGGAGCATCAGCATCTAGTAAGAGCAATCCGTCTACATCACTAGGACAACCAATTTCATCACCGCTACATAACATACCGTAAGAAACTATTCCACGCATTTTACGTTCAGTAATTTTAAAATCTCCGGGCAAAACTGCCCCAACTTTAGCACATGGCACTTTAACTCCAACGGCAACATTGGAAGCACCACAAATTATCTGCAATGGTTCTGCCTCAGCAACATTTACCTTGCATAACGAAAGTTTATCGGCATCTGGATGTTTAACACATTCCACAACTTCGCCAATTACAATTCCGCTAAAAATTGGTGCTACAGGCGTTTCATCTTCAACTTCAAGCCCTGCCATTGTCAATCGTTCAAGCACAAATTCTTTGTCTAATTTATCCGCAAAAAAACTTTGCAAATGATTCCATGATATTTTCATCGTAAACTAACCCTTAAATTGCGTTAAAAAGTCTAAATCGTTATCAAACATCAAACGCAAGTCTGTAATGCCATACTTAAGCATTGTCAAACGATCAACGCCAAAACCAAATGCAAAGCCACTATACTCTTCTGCCGATATATTCATATAATTTAATACGCAAGGATGCACCATTCCGCAGCCACCAACTTCTAGCCACTTGCCAGTTTTGGCAAAATAAATATCTACCTCAGCTGAAGGTTCCGTAAAAGGGAAAAATGATGCTCTAAAGCGGACTTTCAAACTATCATCTTCGAAAAACTTACGCATAAATTCACTAATCACAGCTTTAAAATTGGCAAAACTAATTCCTTTGTCAATCCATAACAACTCCATTTGATGAAACATTGGGCTGTGTGTAGCATCCATATCAACGCGATAAACCCGTCCTGGAGCAATAACTTTAATTGGTGGATTACGATTTTCAGCATATCGAACCTGAAGGGGTGATGTATGAGTGCGTAGCACATTACCAGATTCGGTATAAAAGGTATCTTGCATCGCGCGTGCTGGATGATTATCTGGGATATTTAACGCTTTAAAATTATAGTAATCAGTTTCGATTTCTGGACCATCAGCAACAGCAAAACCAAGCTGCGCAAAAATCGCAATCAGCCGATTAAAGCCAAGCGTTATTGGATGCAGACTACCACGTGAAATTCCTCGACCAGGCAATGAAACATCAATACTTTCGCTTGCTAGCTTAGCTGCTAACTCAGCGACGCTTAATTCATCGCGGCGCGCAATTAACGCAGCTTCAAACTGGGTCTTAATTTGATTGACTTGTGCACCATATGCTTTACGTTCTTCAGGCGCAATTTCTTTTAGCTTTTGCATAAACAGCGTAATTTGCCCTTGTTTACCAATGTAGCGTGACTTCAGCTGCTCTAATTCATGCAAAGAAGCAGCTTGTTGCAGCTCGCTCAATCCAGCCGCTAAAACCGAGTTTAATTGTTCCATATTGATTCCATAATTATATTATCTATAAATCTTGTTGTACTTTATGCTGCTTAATAATCTCCAAAGCATCTTGATAATGATCTACCAACTTTGGTATCACTAAATCACCACTATGAATAAGCTGCATATCATCGTTTAACATTTCTGCCTCAAACCATTTAATTAATCCAGGCCACATGCTACCAACTAAAATAAGTTTGCGATTATCAATTTTTTTAACTTGCATTAGCTGTAAAATAGTTAATATTTCTAAAACCGTGCCAATTCCACCATAAAATGCCACAAAACAATCAGATACAGCCGTAAAGTGCTGTAATCTGGTGAAAAATGTCTTATGTGGAAATGATTCATCCAAGTAAGGGTTATTTTTTTGCTCAAAAGGTAATTCAATATTAATTCCCACCGACTTTACTGGCGACTGAGCTAGTTTCCCAGCTATAGCTCCACGATTAGCCGCCTCCATTACCCCAGGTCCACCACCAGTTACTACATTACACTCCAACCGTGCCAAATTAGAAGCGAAATCAAAAACATCTTTATAAACAAGTGAATCCTCAGCAATTCTTGCCGAGCCAAACACTGTCACTGTATACTCTTGATAGCGTGGATAAAACTCCACCAAATCATCGGTTAAATCCCAAAGTTTCTCCAGTGAATTAACTACCCGTTGCTGAACGTGAGGATCATTGATTAAAAATTTTTCCATTGTTTCCCATAGACAAAAAAATAGGGAGCTATTTATAGCCCCCGTTATTATAAAGCAATTCGCGTAATTACGCTAGCTTGCTTTTAGCAATCTCTACAAATTTAGCAAATGCAAATTTGTCATTAATCGCCAAATCAGACAATACTTTACGATCTACAGCAACCTCAGCTTTAGCTAAACCGTTAATAAAACGGCTATAAGTTAAACCTAACTCACGGCAACCAGCATTAATCCGCGCAATCCATAGACTACGGAATTGACGTTTTCTTTGACGGCGATCACGGTAAGCATATTGCCCCGCTTTCATAACCGCTTCTTTAGCAACACGGAATACGTTGTTGCGACGACCGCGATAGCCTTTAGCTAAAGCGATAATTTTTTTGTGACGCGCACGCGCGATGACACCACGTTTTACTCTAGGCATTCTATAACTCCTTCAATTTATGCGTAAGGTAACATGCTACGTACATGACCCATATCGCTAGGATTCACTTGTACTGTACCACGTAATTGACGTTTGTTTTTAGTTGTTTTCTTAGTCAAAATATGACGTTTGAATGCTTTAGAACGTTTGATGCCGCCACTACCTTGAACGATAAAGCGTTTTTTCGCACCAGACTTTGATTTCATTTTAGGCATGTAATGCACCTTTTTTAATCGCAGTTTTTATTCAGATAGCAGGTGCTCGCATAACGAGAACTTGAGGAACCTAAACTATCCACCTTTTTGAGGGAAAGATTATAGCATATTTACTTGGCAAAATCTTTACTATTTTTACAGCCCAATGGGGATTCATAGACTATATCTACAGCTCTTGTATTCTATTACTTCTTAAGGGGTATGTATCTCCATATCATAGACATAGAAACATGTAGCCAACAGCTTAACTTATGAAAACATTTGAAAATAATCTCACTTAGCTACTGATGGCTAATTTATTTTGCTTAAGAAATACACAATACATAAACTTATTAAATAAAGACTATGGTATTACTTACCATCATTATTCATTATACCGCTACAATCTAAACGTTCACTAGTACCATTGGTATAATTCATAACAATTTTTTTCAATTTAGTCGTACCATTATTATACAAATTGGGACCATCCGATGGCTTCACGGTATCTGGAGCAAAATAATATTCTTGAAGCAAGGCAAAGCTGTTATACTTCCCATTAGCCCACTTTCCCTTAGTCCAGCTAGGTTGATAATCGCTATAATCGGAATTGCGGTCATTACCATTTGGACCTTTATACTTCTTAATCAAATTATTTTTTATATTAGCTCTTAAAGATGCATTATCAAATGTATTAGTTGAGCCATCATTTTTGGTAACCACAACATTTTTAATTGCACTAGGGTCAAAACGTATCATCAACTCAATATAGCTATTAATCCTATTGAGGGTAGTTCCTTTGATTGAGGTGTTTGACTTCCCGCACTCTACACCTCCGTTAATTATATTAATCGTCTTACCAAAACCAATCTCATTGTCAAACTCGGGTCTTCCGGTATGAGTTGGAGCAAACATCCCCTCATGCATAGAAGGTTTTTTGCTACCATTTGCTTCCTCAAATGGGATAGACCAATAAGCCAATCCTGTTGCCCACCCAAGAGCACCATCTGAGTTAAGCAAATTAGGATTATTTGCTAATTGTAATTTTGCGCTAGGATTAATTTTGCTACCATAAAATACATAGTTATAAGCATACGTTAACTGTTTTGCACCACGTCCATAATAAGGCGATGAAACAGCTACGCCATCATGGCAATATATTTTCGCTTGTTGGCAGAATCCTACTTCACTATTTCCACATGCACCATTTATGGTCACACTTTTATCTGTATTCTGACAGAATCCTTGTTTCGTCCCATAAGCAGAACAATCAGCTTTACCCGCGCAATCACCCTCACTAATAGTAGTTAATCCATAGCCCGCGCCTTGCGCACCAGCACCCGTTGCAGTAAAACTCCCATCGGCATTAAAACTTGGAGGTGACGCACCATTTGTTTCCTGATTAATATTAGCTAAAAACGCAGCTAACTCACGATAGTTATTTAAACTATTGCTACTACAAAATGGAACTACATAATTCTGCGCCACAAATAAGTTATTGAATGCTTTTTCTAAATTAGCATAAGTATAGTAATTTGGTTTACTATAATTTTTTTTAGTGGTTGCTGGATCTTCACCTCCAAATGTACAGCCACCGCTGTTAATTTTCTCTTGGGTACAACTTCCCGGCATAATTTTGGTAGCATCAGTTGGATAAATTTCCTCAAATTTTGCAGCACTCATAATGTTTGTTAGGCATGATAATTGTGCAGCACTTGCAGCATAAGTCATTAAACTGCTAACGAGCAAAAGTCCTATAAGTTTCTTTTGCATGATACTCTCCTGTGAAAAATATTTCATTGATATATTTGAGATTACTTACTATATAAAAGCCCAGCCTATGTACGCTCACAACATATTCTGATGGAATTATAAATCATTTAAGGATTATTACACAACATCTAAAAGCGTATAACAATCATGCAAATTTGTATCTTAGAATATGACATATAATTTCAATACGTGACAAAATAGATAACGATGCAATTAAACACCTTAAACCATATATAAATATCAAATTAATTTCAGTAAGTTAACCACGAAAACTATTGAGAGTGAGCGATTACTAAGACCACGGATTAAGGTATTGAAAGCCGTTTAAAATATTCTTGTAGCATTTTTGTATAGCTCTAAGCTTTATTAGTTAGATATTTATCGACACCATCAGCTGCACGAATAAAATCTTTATCATTCACACGTTCCATTAAGCGCGCCATATTTTCGGCTTCATTACTACGGTCATTGACTTTATGCCACAGATGATAGACAGGTGCGGCAAAACGACCGTCTTTTATTTGGATACCAGCATGGAGCAAGCGTACTAAAAAATCAGCATCTTCATGCCCCCAACCAGCAAATCCTTCATCAAAACCATTCACAGCTAAACAATCTTGTCGCCACAATGCCATATTACACCCTTTAGGACGCCGCCAGTTTTGAACATACTTTTTACGCCACGAGGCTAAAGGATTCAGACGTAATGCAGGTAGCCATTTATTAGTTTTACCACTTAACCTAGCTAAGATTGAAGAGATAACAGAGGTAGTCGCAATATTGATTAATTTATTATTCAGCACGGATTCTGTGTATGACTCACTAAGTAGCACTCGATTACCACCAACGAAACAACCTTTTTCTGCTAGTTGAGTTTGATTTAAAATAAAATCAGGCGCTATTAAACAATCACCATCAATAAAAATTAAATATTCACCACTGGATTTACTTGTTGCTAAATTACGAATTGCCGCCAAACGAAAGCCAAGATCTTCGTGCCAAATATGTAATAACTCAAAAGGAAAATCTTGTTGAAATCTAGTAACTAAAGACTTTGTTTCAATACCAGAACCATCGTCTGCGACTAAGACTTCTAGCACTAAGCCGCTCGGAATAATTTGTTTCGCAACACTCATTAAAACTAGTTCCAAGGTATCTGGTCGATTATAGGTTGAAATTATCAAACTTATTTTCATAATTATCTCTGTATTAAATAACTAATCCTAATTAATTTTAAAGACTAATTTTTTGACTAATGCATAATTCAAAGCTGCTACCAACAGTGAAGTAAGAATTTGCCCATTAAGCTCACTTAACTTAATAAAATCGACACAAATATAAATGAGTGTTATATTGATCGCATACGATACAAGATAAACTAAGGAGTAACGTAACAAAGGTCTGAAATTAATTTTATGCCTAAAGACTAATACGGCACTTAATAAATATCCCTCAATAACACCAAAAATAAATATCATTGTGCTGGCTAATAAGTAGTTTAATCCAATATTAATTAATATAGCAAACAAAATCAAGCAAATAATAGTATTAATTCCACCAGTGAGTAAAAACCTTAATCCTTTATACCTACTGAACAGCTTTATTATTTGCAATCAGCACCTGTGAAATACAACTCATCAAGACTATGGATGATTATTGCACTCATCGAAATATCTTGGTGACTAAAAATTTCCAGTAGCGAGTATTGGGTTTAAATAAATACCAACCGTTACTTGCATAAATTTTCTGTAGTTTTTTACGTTTTGAGTTATTCACCAATGGTTCCGCAAAGTATTTTGTTTGCGGGATTGTACTCACCAAAGTAATAAATTGTTTATAAAACAAATAACGATGAAATCCTAAACCGATTACTTTAGTTAAATTATAAAAGCTCGATAGCAGGAATACCGTAGATTCATCATCTAGCAAATCAGACTTAACAAATTTACCATGGAGTGAACTTAATAAATACCATATATTTTGCCACGGATAAAAGCGGTGGGTTAGCGATAAGAAGTTTGTTCGGTAAATACATAACGGTTGATTACTAATTTTTACTGATTTAGCCAAGCAAATTACCAGTGGAATTAGTTGTAAATCTTCGGCATAAATACTTTCAAAACGAAAGTCATGTTTAAGCCAATACTCGCGCAGAAAAAATTTACCCCATGCATAAGTTGGAATTGATAACTTAGAAATTAAAAAAGACTGTTCAATATTGGGAAAAGGGGTTTTAATCAGATTATTATGCGGCTCATAAATTTGGTGATTGCAAATCAGTAGCTCTAAGTCTGCCCCCAGCATAGCAATAACAGCTTCGGATAGCCCATCTTCCACCAGATAGTCATCGCTATCAAGAAAAAATAAATACTTTCCAGAAGCTAGTCCAACACCAACATTACGTGTCTCACCCAAGCCCAAATTAGTAATATTTTCGTGATATATAATTGCGACACCTCGCTCTTTGGCGTAATCCTGAACTAAATTTTTGCAATTACCTGGGGAGCGATCATTTATTACAATGCATTCAAAATCATTAAATTTTTGTGAGAAAACACTATCAAGGCATTGGGTTAAATATTTCTCACTATTATAAACCGGAATAATAAAACTAATTAGCATGTTTTTTTAAGTCATAGCGAGTGGCAAACAATAAACCAACTAAAGCAAAGAATGCCAAACCAGATACTGAGTCAGAAATATAACCATTTTCATAACATGCTGCAGCATAAACCAAGGCAACCGTTACACCGAAATCGCGATATGGGCGAGCTAAACTAAAAGAACGAATAAACAGCGTTGCTAAAAAAGCAATGAAGGTTATCATTCCAATATAGCCTAATTCTGCACCAAACCATAAATAATCGCTGTGTGGCTGAGAATTACCAAAAGGATTATGATCACGCGCAGATAAACGAGCATATTCACCTGGATAGCTGCCAGTCCCATGTCCAATGATTGGTTTTTCGGCAATAATTTCTTTGGCATATTTATGGAAAGTCCAGCGTAAATACATTGAAGGATTTTGTGGATCAAATTTCCCTGCTTTATACTGTTGTACATTTTCCTGATAAGTTTTGATTTTAGCCTGAACTGATGAAGAGGTATAGATTAACGTCGGTGTAATAACAAATAAAATCACTGCAGAAACAATCAAACCAATTTTCAAACGCCACTGTATGAAAATACTAATTACCATTAATAAGCACAGTATTTGCCCAGTACGACTCCATGTTTCATAGTAAATATTATGGAGTAAAACAAAAATAGTAACCCATGCTACAATCTTTAACCATTTTGGTTTAATCTGTTTATTTAGCTGTAAATACAGCAACCAGCACGCAAAAAGAGCTAGGAAATAGGTGTGGTACATATGCATCCTGAATATTCCATACTGCAGACCCCAAGTTTTAGCATGAAACATCGGATGATTAGTCCAGATTGAAAGATAAGAGAAGAAAATTGTCAGTGCAATACCTACGCCAAACCCCCACAAGGCTGATTTGCGTTTTGCATCTGAACTAAAAAATGCAATAATAAAGGGTAACTCAACTAGCCCAATCATTTTTAGTAACATTTTACTTATATCATGTATGCTGCCGCTTGACCATAGTGAACCGACAAGGAATAGGGCGTAAAAAACCAAGCTAACTACAACCAAAGGCTCTTTAATAATCTGAGGAAGTTTTGCACGCAGATCTTTAGATAAAATTACGCTACATACAATTAAAGGAAGAGTCGCATTTTGTAATGCCGTTGACAGAGGCAATGCAATTGCTGTTAGAAAAGCCAGCGTCAACCACCAATATTGTTGAAGTGCTTTTCTATCTTTAGCTAGATTCATTATTAGTCTCGAATTAATTTATAATGTTTTTTGGCAAAATCTTTGCCACCTAGAAATTGCTCTAGTTTCATCATCAGCCGATGTTTTTTATCACGGCGACTTAGACAATAATCGGGGTTGAGTTCAAGCTTCTGCTCCGCATCATTTGTGAGCCAAGAAGTTGCAATTTCAGGATGAGTTCCGTTGAAAGTTCGGATACTGAGTGGATCAATATCACCATACCCCAAAAATTCTTTGGGTGTTTTGCCCCAATAACGTTCAACACGCTTTTGTTTTTCATTCATTTTAGCAACTGAACGCACATGCCCGTAGTGATAGAGATGGCAACCAACCAACGCCGCATTAGGATAGCGACCCTGACGATTCTCATTCATAATCAGCCAAAACAAGCCATCAGGAGCCCAGCTACGAACAGTATTGCGAATAATTCGTGGTGCACGACGATACCAACGCGGTGAGTATGCAATTGTTGATGGTGAACCATAGAAATGATAATAGTCGAAAATTAACGCTTCGACCGCCTTATCATCCAGATGTTTTTCCATTGCTGCACGAATAGTTGCATAATCTTGCTCGTGAATTACTTCATCGCCCTCAAGATAAAATGCCCAATCACCAGTACAGTTAAACTGCGCAATCATTTTTTGCTGCGCATAAGTATAACCACGATCTTGCATATTTTCATTCCATGTGGTTTGAATAATACGCAACTTAGGATCATTCAGCGCCTGAACCTGTGCTAAAGTGTCATCATCACTGTTACCCAGCGCAACAACCACTTCATCACAAACCGCCAACAACGACTTTAAGCTTTCAATATAAGGATAGCCTAAAATCGTACCATTGCGCAAAAAGGTAAAGCCGCTGACTTTCATGCTATTTTTTCTTTTTCGGTGATACAATCATAATTGCATTACGACCTTCAACTTTAGGGCGCATTTCAACCACTACCAAATCTAATAAATCCTGCTCAGCTTTTTCTAAATAGCGAATCCCAAATTCCTGATGCGCCATTTCACGACCACGGAATTGAACGATAAATTTAACTTTATCACCGTCTTCAAGAAAACGTTTAGCATTTTTTAATTTAATCTGATAATCATGCTCATCAGTTACCGGACGTAGCTTAATCTCTTTAACATGAACTTGTTTTTGGTTTTGTTTAGCGGCATGAGCTTTCTTTTGCTCATGGTACTTAAATTTACCAAAATCCATAACTTTACACACTGGAGGATTGGCATTGGGAGATATCTCAACCAAGTCTAACTCTAACTCATTAGCTTTAGCCATCGCTGCATGAATAGAAACCACGCCCAATTGCTCACCAGTTTCATCAATAATCAAACGCACCTCAGGTGCTGTAATTGCGCCGTTAATGCGCGCTTGTTTTTCAGTGCTTATGACACTACTCCTCAAAATTAAAAACAAAACTCTTCATTATAACCTATTTAATTGGTTTATAGGATACTTTGTTACGATTAGATACATATATACTCATAGTATTTGCTTAATATGCACCATCACGCTTGACAACTACACCAATTGTTTTGATTAATATAACCACATCATACCACAGCGACCAGTTTTTGATATACCAAGTATCCAAACGACAACGATCGGCAAATGAAGTTTTACTTCTACCACTTACTTGCCACATTCCAGTAATCCCTGGTTTTACCATCGCATAATAGAACATTCCATCATTATAATCGCTAAGCTCGCGTTCCAACAACGGACGTGGACCAACTAGACTCATTTCACCTTTAAGTACATTTAATAACTGCCCCAATTCATCCAAACTTGTTTTACGTAATAATCTACCGATTCGAGTAACTCGCGGATCATTGTCCAATTTGAAATTGTTTGCTACATATTTCTGATAGATGATATTATTTTCTTCTTTCCAGGAGTTTAGCATTTTTTCAGCGTTTTTATGCATGCTGCGAAATTTAATACAGCCGAAAGTTTTGCCATCATAACCCAAACGAGGTTGAATAAAAAATGGGTTTCCGCGATCTTCAAGAAAAATCAATAAGCCAATCAACAGCATCAAAGGAACTACCACAGGTAGACAAAGTAAAACTACACCGTAGTCAAAAAACATTTTAACCATCCGGTTTAAACGACGATTAAGATTATTCTCCAAGCGCAACATTAATTGCTCGTTACCAAAAAAGTGGTTAATCTCTATTCCATATAATGGCAAACCATCAAAATCTGGTACTATGCTAACAAACATAAAATTGCGCTGCATCAGAAAAATTTTATCAATATTCCGTACCATTTCCAATGAATCCAGAGCAACAACGACTTCACAAGTTTTATTTCTCTCCAGCAAGTCTTTAAGCCCTAAAAGAGGAAACTCTTTATTTTCAAACGCTACATTTAATCTTTCATCCGTAACTCGTTCCCGATCAATATCAACAAACCCATGAATTTGAAAACCCATCAAACGGCGATTTTTTAATAAACTATAGGCGCTAAGCGCAGTATCTTTAGTGCCAACAATATAAATTTTACGCTGCCAGAGCTTATAATGCAGCAAAATTCGAATAGTAAACGTTCTAAATAGTGGCAAAATTACAAATAATAAAGCCCAATACATAAAGAAAAATAAGTAAGTTACATGCTCGGAGCGACTGAGCGAAATTACTACAAAATCTAAGATCAGAATATAGATGATTTGTTTATAAATTATGCGTAGTTCCTCCCACGTCGGACGACGCCTAGCATACAGCTCAGCCATCCAAAACATAGCGATAATGACTAACGCATTTAATACCTTTACCAAAACTAAATGGTTAGTATCAAAATAGTGTGGGCGAGATGGTTCAACTACATTTGCGAGGTTTACACTCAAAAAATAAGTAAAGGCCAACGAAAATAAATCGCTAGCAAGCAATAAATATTTTTGCAAAAAAAGACGTTTCATATTATTTCTTATTAAATTCTTGGTATTTAGCCAAAACAAAGTTTTTAAACTGTGATTTAAACCGCTCTGTAGTAAATCGTAGTGCATTAGTTGCACATGCATCGGGAGTAATTACCGATTGTTGTTCAAATTCTGATATGGCTTGCTGAATCGCCTCTGTAGTCTGACTAGCAAAAAATACTCCAGTAGGTGCAGTACTATCCAAACCATTCACAGTTTCTAGTGCTCCGCCACGCCCATAAGCAATAACTGGCGTGCCACAAGCTTGCGCTTCGACCGGGACAATCCCAAAATCTTCTTCTGCGGCAAAAACAAAGGCTTTAGCCTGTTGCATAAGTAATTTAAGCGGCTCATCTGCAACAAAACCTAATAATTCAATATTGGGACAATTCGCAGCTAATTGCTGGATTTTTTTATAGTCCGGTCCAGTTCCAACAATTTTCAATTTTTTATCCGGCATCGCAGTAAAAGCCTCCGCGATCAAGGCTATCTTCTTATAGGGCACCATTCGCGACGCAGTTAAATAAAAATCTCGTTTATCAAATGATCGCGTAAATTTATCGGTATCAACATTGGGATAAATAACCTCAGCTTCACGACGATAAACTTTATAAATTCGCTTAGCAATAAAATTGGAATTAGCAACAAAATAATCTACCCCGTTCGCGGTACGATAATCCCATAGTCGAATTTTATGTAAAATATAGCGAGTTAGCCATGATTTTAATCCCTGTTCAAGACCTGCCTCGCGCAAATACTGATGCTGCATATCCCAAGCATAGCGAATCGGTGAGTGGCAATAACAAATATGTAACTGATTTGGTCCAGTCAATATGCCTTTAGCTACAGCATGCGAACTGCTGATAACCAAATCATAGTTACTTACATCCAATTGTTCAATTGCCAATGGCATCAATGGCAAATATTGACGATACCTTGTTTTCGCAAAAGGTAGTTTTTGAATAAATGAAGTTTTAACCGCTTTATTTTGAATGAAACTACGTTCATTCGCGGGTAAAAAATCAATCAAACTAAATAAATCAGCCTCAGGAAAGCAATTAATTATCTGCTCCAATACTTTCTCAGAACCAGCATAATTAACTAACCACTCATGAATAATTGCAACTTTCATGCTCTAACTACCTGATACCTTAGTAAATTTAGCATATTCCTCATTCACAAACTCGCTAAATTGAGCTCTAAATTCCTGACATGAAAATTTTTTTGCATTTGCTAAACAGTTACTTGCAGAGAATTTCCCACGATTAGCTTCAAAAACTTCAACTGCCTTTACGATATCTTCAACACATTGCTTCTCAAATACTACTCCAGTTGGCGACAATGAATTCTCATCATTAACAACCTCTTTTGAACCGCCACCAGAATAAACAATAACTGGAGTTCCACAGGCTTGTGCCTCTACATTAACAATACCAAAAGCTTCTTGTGACGCAAACACAAATGCTTTTGCTCCAGAAATTAATGCCGCAACTTCTTTTTTATCTTTATATCCAACAAATTCAACATTAGGCTTAGCAATCGACTCTAGCTCATTTCGTGTCGCGCCATCCCCGACAACAATTAATTTATGACCTAAAAGATTAAATGCACTTATAACTAGATCAAACCGTTTATATTCTACCAGTCTTCCAACGGTAATATAATAATCTTGCTTAGTTTCTTTATAAAACTGACTAAAATAATCAACATCAACACTAGGATAAATAACTTTATTAATTTGTATAGCAAATTTATCCATATGCCATTGTGCAATATAATTTGAATTGGCTATAAGTATATCAGGGCGACGAATCGCAGTTGACAACCACTTGCGTAATCTTGGATAAAAATACTGCTGAGCCAAGCGAACAATTTTATTGCCGCTATTATACAAATCTCCATATTCAAATAAATAGCGCATATGCTCAGAATGACAATAACAAATATGTAATTGCGATGGTCTTGTAATAACACCGCATGCCACCGCATGTGAGCCACTTATTATTATATCATAGCCAGTTAAATCTAATTTTTCGATTGCATGAGGCATAAAGGGTAGAAAATGACGATGTTTGGTTTTAGCAAAAGGTATATTTTGCAAATAAGATGTTTTAACTTTTTTATTTTTAATAAAAAACCGCTGAGACTCTGGCACACTGTCAATAATACTAAAAATATCGGCATCGGGAAAGCACTCAAGCATCTGCTCAAGAACTCTTTCAGCACCGCCATAAACGTATAACCAATCGTGAATAATTGCAATTTTCATCTTGATATTTCTAAATAAATTTGCGAAGAATGTTATAAAAACGCTCACTTAGCGAAAGAGGTAATTTTGTCATCATAAAATAAAACACTAGTAATTTAACCCCTTGTTTTTTCATTTTCAATAATTGAAAAATACTATTTTCACCAAGCCAACGCCGAGAATAAATACTCAATTTATAATCACACATAAACACAAGAGATTCATCCATTGCAAAAAACTTGTCTTTTAATAAATCATTATAACCACTACCGAGGTCTAGACAGTTTTGGCGATATTGAGCAAAAGTTTTTTTCTTTGCACCAGATACATTAATAGCATGCTGACGATAGTAAATCAAAGGTTTAAGGTAAAGCTTTATACGTCCACAATATGCAGCATAATAGGAAAAATACCAATCATGTGGCAAAACGTAACTTCGAAATGGGACTGTAAAATTAACTAATTCACGTGAAAGCAAAACCGTACACCCGGTCACATTACTATTGAGCAAATAATTAAAAAAACCATCCTTGTCAGCTTGTTTACCCCACGCAAAATGCGATGGCTGCAAAACCTTCAAGTCATCATCAACCAAAACAGCGTCGCTATGAATCAGCAAATTATCACCAATTTCAGCAACAAGCTCTTCAATTTTATTTTCAAACCAAACATCATCTTGGTCAGATAAGGCAATATAGTCACTTGAAGTCAGCATTATAGCGCGCTCAAAGCTCTTTACCACGCCTAAATTCTCAGAATTAGGGTAAACCTTTATATTGCTATACTTATCTTTATATGCATTTAAAATGCTTAACGTACCATCACTAGAACCATCATCTACAATAATTATTTCATAAATAGGGTGGGTTTGAGTTAAGATACTATCTAATTGCTCAACGAGGTATTTCTCACCATTATAGGTTGCCATCGCTACTGATACCAATTTGTTTGCCATAATAATTACCTTATAGTTAAGAACGAGTTAACTTAAATATCAACTTAGCACCAAACGAACCAAATAGCGTCATTACCATATACTCCATAGTTTTAGCCAAACCCAAATGTTTATAACTCCATAAATAAACCGACAAGTCAGCTCTGCGCCCATAAAAACGGGCTTCATAATATTTTAGAGCTTGCTTGACATCGAAGTTATCTTTAAAAACTGTTGTCGACAATAACGCATTACAACTATTTACAAAATCTGAAGATCTAGCTTGCCAACTTGCATAATCTCTTAATTTGGATGCCCCAATTTGATTTCCAGAGTGTTGACGATAATATATTAGTGGCTTGTCGCAATAATTGACTTTATTAAAAAAACTTGCCATTAATGCCAAATAATGATCATGCACGTAATAACCATCTGGAATTGGAAAGGATTTTTCAACTAACTTACGAGAAAATAATGCGGTACAACCAGTCACATCATTCATTATGAGATATTTAACGAAATTACCGTTTAAATTAGGCTTCAAAGCAGTATAAGACTGTTGCGTCACATTAAGATTTGTATCAACAACAAAAGCATCACTGTGAATTAACCAGTTATCACCAATTTGATTAAGCAGCACCTCAATTTTCTCAGCTAGCCAAACATCATCTTGATCAGCAAGCGCAATATAGTCACCATAGCAAGCACAGATTGCTTTTTCAAACGACTTCGTACCACCTAAATTAGTTTCGTTGCGGAATACTTTTATTTTGCTATTATTTGTCGCATACTGACTTAGAATGTCCCACGTTTCATCTGAAGAACAATCATCAACAATAATAATTTCATCAACTGAATGAGTTTGAGTTAAGATGCTATCAAGTTGTTCTTTTATATATCTTGCACCATTATAAGTTGCTATCGCAACAGAAACACTAGGACAAGCAATTGATTTAGTCATAATTGATGAAGTAGCACATTCATAGTTTTTATATTTACACATTAACGCATCGTACATTGCAGGAGCAGAAATATCATCAACTAAGACACCATTATCATAATTTCTAATAAATTCTCCTTGAGCACCTAGATTAAAAGATAAAATCGGTAATTTAGTCTGCATCATCTCATGGGCAACAAACGAAAATGTTTCCGGCCAAATACTCAAAAAAAGGAACAGACTCACATTATGCTTAACCAAAATCGAGTTTAAATCAGCTAACATATATTCGTCTAGCACAAGGGTATTAACTGAATCTAGAATAATTTTACTGTTACAACGACCGATTATTAAAAAGGAAATATTTAAATCATCTCCAACACTTCTAGTTACCAATTCCTCAAGAATCTTTAATCCTTTATTATATGTAATCTCGCCCATGACAGCAACACACATTTGTTTTGATACATCGGGATTGGCAATATCGCTTATCTGGGATAAATATTGTAAGTCATGTTTAACAACAATACTTTTATCATAATAGCTAGGGTATGCCCTTAAAAATAATTCACGCGTAGATTGAGATGGTAAGATAATCTGCGTAGCAATATCAAATAACCCACTAAATCTAAGCCTCCAACTTTGAGCACTTAATGACTCATTTGCTTTATAAAGATTAGCTGTAACAGTATACTGCAATAACTCAGGAGGTTCATGCAGGCGAGTGATCTTATTTAAACAACTATTACAAGCCTCCAAGTTAGGAAGGTTACAGTAGTCACCTTTATAATTAAGTAAATTAAAACTTGGACAGATATAAAAAAAATCATGAACCGCCACAACTATTTTAATTCCTTGTTCTTCGTTTAATGAAATTAATTTATCTACAATCGATAAATCTCGCACCCAAATAAGATGATTTACAATAATCTTAGAAAGATTAAACTCCTCAAGTAAGGATGATATATCAACAACATTAAAGGAGTAACGCATATCCAAAAACATAAACTCAACGTTATCTTGCTTGGCACTATCAAAAATAGGATTAAAAATCAGAATTGGATTATTCTTTGATTTATTTTTAAGGACCGAGTATGTACCGCCAAATTCGACAGAATTAATATAAAACTCACCACTATTCTCAACAAATATTTTTTTTATTTGCTTTAAAGTTTCATCTGAACGGTCATCAATACGTAAAATTTTGAACTCTTCTTTATTACGAGAGAGAATGTTCTTTATCAATACACTGTAATATACTTTTGTCTCAGCTAGCTTATATTTAAAAGTATCGCTCATTAACATCTTAAATATAAATTTTTTATTCTTTAATTGAGTTAATGCTTCAAGCTTTTCCCTCATATCAAAACCGCACTCTATAAGCGTAGGTCTCTGCAAAAATCATAAATTTGCTATGATTATGTGGCGTTGCAAGCAAACGATTAGTAATTTCTTTAAAATTACACATTAATTTCATTATTAAATTTCTCCAAAGCCATGAGTACTGCAACATTCATATCATAATAGCGATAATCTGCAAGGTGTCCAGACAAAACGATATCAGTGTATTCTTTAGCTAATTGCTGATACTTTGCAAACATTGCCAAATTTGGTTCTGCCGGAATCGGGTAATACGGAACATCTTTACGAGTACAGCCACGATGATATTCTTCAACAATTGCCGTATAAGGATGAGTTTGTCCAGTCAGGTGCTTTACTTCGGTTACACGAGTAAAATCATAATCATTTGGATAATTGATACTTGCAACATCTTGATAATGTTCCTGTTGCAAAGTTTTAATTTTAAAATCAACCGTCCGGTAAGGTAGTTCACCATAACAATAGTCAAATAATTCATCAATCTTACCAGTAAAAATCAATTTACCTTCAAAAAGTTGTCCCATAAACTTTATTTGCTTAGTGTGATGATTCACCGTCACTACTTCACGATAATCGGTATTCAACATAACTTTAATATTTTGGTTACCCAACATTTTCTTGAATAACTGGTTATACCCAAAACGTGGTATACCTTGATAGCTATCTTTAGAATGACGATCATCATAAGAAATATGAATCGGCATTCGCCCAGTAACATACTCATCTAATTCATCAGGTTTTAGTCCCCATTGTTTGTAAGTATAATTAAGATAAATCTTATTATAAATAAAGTCAGCTAACATTTTCAGATCGTCTTCTTCTGTTTTACGCAGCTCTAAAATAGGAATCTTATTACCAAAACCAAAGTATTTTATCAATTTATGAGTCAACTCCTTAACCATGTATTCAGGAAAAAGAATCTTCAGGCTATTTAGATTAAATGGTATAGGAATTAAATGACCGTCAACATATGCAGCAACCTTATGCTGATACGATTTCCACTCAGTAAATTGAGAGACATAATCCCATACTTGCTTATCTGGAGTATGAAATACTCGTGGACCGTATTTATAAACTAATAACCCATCTTCATTATATTGATCATAGCAGTTACCACCGATATGATTGCGTTGCTCAATAATTAAAACCCGCTTTTTAAGCTGTGTCGCAATTCGTTCCGCCATAACTGCACCAGAGAAACCAGCTCCAATTACAATATAATCAAACATCTAACACCTCTTAAATTTCTGTATCACAACTCTACTATTCACCTAGATTATAACATATGGATTACCCTAATATATATCGCTTGACTATCCTATTTTTTTACAAAAATAGTATAGATATCCTAAGCTCCACCATAGGTATGAGTTAAAATAATGCGAAGTGAAATATTGTTCGGCTTTAATACCAAGGAATAAAAATGTCAGAATCGAAAAGTTTCTTTAAACAACCATTCTTCATTTTATGTTTTTTGGAGTTTTTTGAACGTTTTGGCTATTATGGCTTCAATTATATCTCAATCTATTTCTATATCGCCAAACTTGGTTTTAGTGAATCAACTGCGACGACGCTAATGGGAGGCTTTGCTGCCCTAACCTATGTTTTCAACGCAGTTGGTGGTTATGTTGCCGATAATGTATTAGGGATTAAGCGCACCATGTTTACCGGCGCAATTCTCTTGTGCCTTGGCTACGCAGCACTTGCCATTGGTAGTAATTTTAGTCCACTTTTTGTTTATACTGCGCTAGCACTAATAATCCTAGGGTCTTGTTTATTTAAACCCGCACCAACCAATCTAATTGCTTCAATTTACGGACAAGATAAAAACACTCTGGATGCAACCTATACTTATTTCTATATGTCAATCAACATGGGCTCGTTCTGCGCTTCGTTATTAGTTCCGATGCTCGCCAAAAATGTCGGATATACCGCAGCTTTATTAGTTTGTTCCGCAGGCGTACTGGTTGGGATAGTTTATAATCTAAAGAACTATGCAATGATTAAACATGTTGACAATGCGCTAGGCTTGGCAAAACTATCACCGAAGAAAATAGCACCTTTTGCTTTTAGCTTAATCGCAGGGTTAATTTTCATCAGTGTAATGTTGCAAAATGACAAATTAATTAATTTATTGCTGACCGTGGCTTCAATCGCGATTTTTGGCTATTTTATCTGGCAGGTTATTCGTGAAAGCGACCATTCTCAACGTAGGAAAATGATAGTCGCAATAATTCTACTGTTCTACGCTGTAGTGTTTTTCGTAATTTACCAACAAAAAAACACCTCTTTTATGCTGTTTAATAAACACCATGTAAATTTACACTTTTTAGGTTGGGATATTAACCCACAATCAGTACCTGGCTTTTTAGGAACAGGTGGAATTATTCTCTTATCGCCAGTATTTGCCGCTATTTATCGTAAACTAGGTACTAATGATCTTTCATTACCCTATAAATTCGCGATTGGCTTATTATTCAGTTCATGTGCTTATGGCTTGCTGTACTTTGTATGCTTGGCAACTGATCCAAGTCAACAAATCAGTTTTGGCTGGGAAATTTTGGCAATTTCAGTATTATTTGCCTCTTCTGAATTACTAATTAGCGCGCTAGGCGTATCATTGATGGCACAATTAGTACCAGATAGGATGCGTGGTTTTGCCATTGGCATGTGGTTTATTACCAGTGCTCTGGGAATAAAATTGGGCTCATTCATTGCTTCACTAGTAGCTAATAACTCAGCCAAAAGCTCAACTGAAAGCTATGATCTAGCCACACAAATTGCCAGCTTTAATAATTACGAACACTTATTTAGAAATATATTCTTACTCGGTCTAAGTGCTGCAATAATCGCGTGGTTATTGGGTGGTAAGTTAACACGAATGATTAATAATAAATAATAACTCAGAATATTTTGCAAGATAAGGAACAAAAGATATGCAAACAATTTTAGTGACGGGTGGCGCAGGATACATTGGCTCTCATACAGTAGTCGAGCTATTAGCTCATAATTATCAAGTAGTCATCATAGATAATTTTTGTAATTCCAGTCCCAAGGTTTTAGAGAGAATTGAACAAATCAGTGGCAAAAAACCGATATTTTATCAGGCTGACGTTTTAGATCAAAATGCGTTGGCAAATGTATTTAGCCAGCACAAAATTGATGCTGTTATCCACTTTGCGGCACTCAAAGCCGTTGGTGAATCGGTACAACAACCAGCGCGCTATTATGAAAATAATGTGGCCGGCAGCTTGTCGCTGTTTAACGCAATGACTGAAGCTAAGGTTAAAACAATTGTATTTAGCTCCTCGGCAACCGTTTATGGCGATCCACACACTACGCCAATTACAGAAAATTTTTCATTATCCGCGACTAACCCCTATGGGTGGACGAAATTAATGATGGAACAAATTTTACGTGATATTTACCAAGCAGATAAAACGTGGGCTGTAGGATTATTGCGTTACTTCAATCCAGTTGGAGCACATCCATCAGGACTAATCGGCGAAGACCCTAATGGAATCCCGAATAATTTAATGCCCTACATCACTCAAGTAGCGGTCGGTAAATTAGAAAAATTAAATGTGTTTGGTGGCGATTACCCAACCCATGATGGAACAGGGGTACGCGACTATATTCATGTTGTTGATTTGGCGCGTGGACATATAAAAGCACTTGAATATCTAGCAAATCATCAAGAGGTTCTCACTGTTAATCTTGGTACTGGTTCAGGTTATTCAGTTTTAGATGTAGTAAAGGCTTTTGCTAAGGCTAGTGGTAAAGAAATACCATATCAAATTCAGCCACGACGCGCAGGAGACATTGCAAAATGTTTTGCTGATCCGACAAAAGCGCGCCAGCTACTTAATTGGAGCACAGAATATGATTTAGCTAAAATGTGCGAAGATAGCTGGCATTGGCAAAACTCTAACCCCAAGGGATATCAATAACGGTAGATCAACCTTTTTTCTTTACCTTAAAGAGCGCCAAAAGCGCTCAATAAATCTCGACGACAACCAGCAAACCGATATACTTACTTGATGTATAATAATTAAACTCTTAGGTCGTGATCTGAGATGCTGGAGCTATTCAGTATTTTGGTTAAATCTAAATTTTTCTAATTTTTATTCAAAGAGTCGCTCTTAAATTTTAGCTAAAAAATATCCAACAGATCACCCCCTTGTCAATTTCTCAAAATCAATGACTTTACTCCTAAATACATGGCTATCTCCGTTATTGTTTAAACACAAACATATCAGATAGACACAACCATTAACTTTTTTTCATTGCTACTGTTAATTTGCTCTGCATCAACAACCTGCGTAAAAACCCAGTACCATTTTTTTCCATAAAAAATTAGAATAACGTTCTGAACAAAACCACTTTCTTAAGGAAAACAAAATGAATACTCCAACAAATAAAAACAGCAAATTAACCGGCTATAAAGGCTCAGTATTTTATTTTACTGATAACCCTAAATTTAATAAAAACGCATATCACTTTTTTCCGAATGGCGTATTATATATTGCCGATGGTAAAGTAGTTGAAGCTGGTAATTTTAGCGAATTACAAGCTCAGTATCCGCAAGCAGAAATAGTTGATTATAGCGGTAAATTAATTACACCTGGTTTGATGGATTCACATGTTCATTACCCGCAAATGGAAATGGTTGGATCTTATGGCGAACAATTGGTTCAATGGCTCAATAAATATACAATTCCAACTGAGAGAAAATTGGCCGATCGCGAATATGCAGATAAAATTGCTAATTTGTACTTAGATGAATTAATTAAACACGGAACCACTAGTGCAGCAATTTTTGCTACCATTTCTCCAAATTCAACGGATGCATTATTTAATGCGGCACTGAAACGCAATATGCGAGTTATTGGCGGAAGTGCGTACATGGATGTAAATACTCCAGATTACGCTTGTTTGCCACCTGCAGAGGTCTACGATTTCAATAAAAATTTAATTGAACGTTGGAATGGACGGGGTCGTACTAACTATGCTGTAAGCCCTCGTTCAGCCTACTTATTAAGCCCAGCTGAGATGGAAGCAACACAGGCATTATTAAAAGATTATCCAGATATACATATTCAAGTACATTTGGCGGAAAATAAAGAATCCGGTGATATGGTTACCAAATTATTCCCGGGATTAAAAAACTACACTGAAGTTTATGATCATTATGGATTAATGAATGAGAAAACCATTATGGGACACTGTGTTTGGCTTGATGATGCAGAATTTGAGCTAATTGCGGCACGTAAATCATCTTGTGCTTTTTTACCGACCTCAAATTTATTTTTGGGAAGTGGTTTGTTTAACCTGCAAAGAGCTAACCAACACCATGCAACGGTAGGTATGGGTACCGATTATGCGGCAGGAACAACTTTATCAATGCTAAAAACGATGGGTGAAGCATATAAAGTAACTCAATTGCGAAAAGCTTTTGCAGATAATCCACGCGAGATTGAACCACTAGATCCTTTAGAAAATTATTATTTGGCAACGCTTGGTGCCGCTCGTGCAATGTCAATTGATCACTATGTTGGCAGCTTTGAAAGTGGCAAGGAAGCGGATTTCATTGTTTTAGACTCTAATAGTACTAGTGATCTGGCTATACGTGCGGAGCAAAGTGAAGATATTCGTGATTTACTATTTGCTTTCCAAATTATTGGTGACGATCGCTCGGTTGCTCACACCTATATTATGGGTAAAAAAATGAAATAAGCTGCCATAATATGGATTCAAGAATATACCAGATGGGCTGGTATATTCTCAAATAAAAATATTAAGAAAGAAACTTATATGAAATCATTAAGCTATTGTCGTTGGATTTCTACGGAATTCCTATTTATGATTAGCATCATGAGCTCGGTATTATTTGGCGCATATGCCTTACCAATTCAACTAGCAAACAATCTTGGTAATACCCAATTGGCGATATTATCTGGTACTTTTTTTGCAGTATTTGCTTTTTCACAACTTTATTCCGGATATTTGATCAATAAAGTATCAACAAAACTCTTATTGGGGATTTCAGCAATACTTGCTGCCGGTGGAGTATTAATTTTTGCCAATACGCATATTTTTGGCTTATTGATCGTTGCCAGAGTAATAATTGGACTTGGGCTTGGCTGTACCTTTGTAGGGGTATTATATATTGTTGAGCTGGAATTTTCGCGTCAATTTGCTTTCTTTGCATCATTAAGCCAAAGTATTGGCAATATTGCTGCGGGTGTAATTGCAATATTTGGAAGTAGTTTGATTAGCGGTTACTCATATCAGGCAGCATATAATTTGATCGGTATTTTATTGTTAATTGCGGCAGGATTTATCTTTGTATTTTTACCGAACAAACCACAAAATAACAACGGGCAAAACGACAGTTCCCTATTTAAAAACTTGAAAACAATTTTATTTAATAAACGGTTTATTGCAGCGACTATCTACTTTGGCGGAATTTTTGCAACTATTTTAGCCTATGCGGATTTATTTAATGTTAAATACCGCGAAGTAATTTTTCAAATGCCCGCGCAAAAAGCAATCATTTTAAATGGAATGATTCCGTTGGGAATTGCTATTGGTGGTGTAATTGCAGGAAGTCTATCAAGTAAATATAAACGCAATCGCCTTATTGCGGCTACATTTAGTTTAATTTTATTATTAGCAATGATTGTTACATTATATGTTCGTTTTCCGACTAAAGAGGCTTACACTATTAGCACTGCGATCCAACTATTATTTGGGATTGGCTGTGGTGGTGGCATGTTGGCATTTCAGGAAGTACAAGTAGCATTTAAAGAAGTTAGTTTGCGCCCAATGGCAAATTCTTGTATTTTGACAATTTCTTATCTGTTTGCCGGTTTGATTTTGCAACCAGGAATAGGAATGATTATTGGTAATAATTCCTACAACTTGCCAAAACATGCGGTAGTAACAGCGTACAATTTACTCGATCAGCCAATTATTCAGCAAGCATGGCATCATTATAATCTGGGATTATCAATTTTGGTAGTAATCTTGCTTGCCAGCTTTATCAGCAGCTTATTTTTTACTGCAAAAATTGACTAAACAACTATTCAAGCTAGGTGGAATTATGCATGATAATGAATCAATCCATAGCTAACTCAAAATTTAAACATAAAATTTACAAAAGGAAAATATAATGAAAACATTTTATCGTGGAAAAATCTTTACTTTTAACCATAGCGCAACATTAGCAAATATTCAGGGATTAGTTCCGGATAGCTTATTTGTTGATGAAGAACATTTTACTTTCTTGCGTGATGGCTTAATTGCGGTGGAAAATGGCAAAATTAGTGCAATCGGTGACTATAACAGCATCAAGCACCAAATTTGTGCTGAAGATCAGGTGGTTGATTACAGCAATAAATTAATCACACCAGGCTTTATTGATGCCCACATGCATGCAACTCAAACTTCAGCAGTTAGCGCTTATGGTGAGAAATTATTAACTTGGTTGAATAATTATGTTTTTCCAAGTGAAGTGGCTTTTAAGAGCGATATCTCTGCTAGACGTGAATACGAAATTTTATTGAAACAATTATTTAAAAATGGAACAACTTCAATTTGTGCATATTTACCTAATTCATATGATGGTGCGGATTTGTTATTTGAAATTACGCATAGGTATAATATGCGTGTAATCATGGGCAATACCATTATGACCGATGGCAATGATGATTTAATAACCACGCCGGCAACCAGCATGAAAATCAGTGAGAAACTATATCAAAAATGGCATAATACCGGCAGAATTTCTTATGCTTTAACTCCGCGCTTTGCATTAAGCTGTACCGAAGAAACTTTACAATTATGCCAGGAATTTGTCCACACCCATCCAGATGTTTATATTCAAAGTCATTTATGTGAAAATAAAAACGAAATTCAAGATACATTAACTAAATTTCCGTGGGCAGAAGATTATCTTGCCGTATATGAAAAATATGATTTGGTAACCAATAAATCAATCTATGGACATTGTATCCATTTATCTGATAGCGAATGGAATCGAATGGTTACTAAAGGAGCAATTTTGGCAAATTGTCCAACCAGTAATAATTATTTAGGCAGTGGTTTATTTCGTTATGATGTGGCAATTGCCAAGGATGCAAAATTTGCATTAGCTACTGATTGGGCCGCTGGAAATACCTTATCAATGCTCCGTGTTATGGATGATGCATATAAAGTTGCAATGTTAAATTCATTTAAGCTCGAAACTTTAAGCAGATGGTTTTCTGCTACCCTTGGCTCAGCCAAAGCTTTACAATTGGATCAATATATTGGCAGTCTTGAAGTTGGTAAAGAAGCGGATTTTATCGTAATTGATCCTGCTGCAAATGATTTATTAAACTATCGCTTGGAAAGTTCTCATGACTTACTAGATTATCTATTTTCAATCAGTTCCCTTGGTGATGATCGAATTATAGATGCTACTTATATTTATGGTAATAAGGTTTACGATAGCAAGAGATCATAATATCATTTTATTATCTCAATAAGCTTTCTGGCATAAGGAAGCTTATTTTACTTAAATCACGATAAATATCAAAACTTCGAATAAATTACTCACTATCAGCAACTGATTCTATAACAGAACCTACACAATAGAGCTAATGCAACCTTTTTTAATAAAACTGATATGTTATAATCACCCAAAATCATTGAAATAGACTGTGGTTGAGTTATTATAAAAATAATTAGTTAATTTTATTAAAAAGGCTCTAAAAATGAAATCGAATACCGAATATCTTGAATCAGTGATCAGCAACTATCGTAATCTTGACGAGCTAATGTTTCTGTCACCGATTGCTATTTATGATTTGAATCAAGTGATTCTTTTTAGCAGCCAACAATACCGGCAAGTTCGCGGTGAGCAAGCACAAGAAGGTAATCGAGGATTACCTGATGAGTTGGGGCAATATTTTCAGTCACAATCATTAAAAGAGCAGGAAGAAATAATCCAAACCAAAACTCCGAACTATTCAATTAATTTTAATTATTATGAAGGTATTGTTCAACCTTATACAACCAATAAAAAACCGCTAATAAATCCAGATAACAATGAAGTAGCTGGATTATATGTAGAATTACGCAAAATCCTGTATACGAATCTGAAATTTAGTATTCTTAAAGCGCTTAAGGTTTATGATTTCTCGGTTAATACCAATTTTAAAAAATTTAATTTAAGTAAACGTGAAAAGCAGGTCATTTTTTTATTTATTCATGGTTTAACTAGCCAGGAAATTGCTAGTGTCATATCAACAGCAGAAAACAAAACTATTTCTAAAAGTGCTATTGATGCAGTATTTGCCAATCAATTACGGATAAAATTTGATGTTTATACTCGCGATGGACTGTACGATAAATTGATCAGTTTAGGGTTTTATCAAGTTATCCCACAGGATTTAATGGTTAATGTGAAATTGCCAGCCGGTCATATTGATGTTTATTGATGATGCGGTACTTTGTAGGTAGCGATTGATTGTATTTAATATTTTCTGTGTGGGATTGCTAATAAGTGATTTACGGCGAAGCTTATTACTCGTAAGTGAAGAGTAAATCAGCGACCAGTTCAGATAAATTTAACTAGGTGTAGATTTCTTAAATTAATAAATCTACACCCACATTGGAAGTATATAAACAATAACTAAAATTTATTGTGCTGGCGCTTGATATGGATATCCTTGATCAAAAACTGCCTGCCAATCTTGCTGATAAAGTTGAGCCAATTGTTGATTATTATGATAAATTTGATAATTTTCAGCATTTTTGGTTTGTGCTGAAGCAGTATAATTATAGCTGCCAGTTTCGACAGTATTACCATCAATAATCATGTATTTATCGTGTAATAATTCGTATGATTTATTAATTCGAACTTCAATTCCATTCTGAATTAATTTTTCAAACCCCGCAGTACTGTAGGATTGAGTGCCCTGCGAATAATCAGCAACGACTTGTACTTTTACTCCACGATTTTTGGCAGCAATTAAATCATCCACCAGAGCTTTATCAGTAAAAGTAAAGATGGCAATTTGAATTGACTGTTGAGCATTATTTATTGCTTGGTAAAACGGTGAATTTTGATAATATGAACCCTGAGAGTAGTAACTATAATTTGGCAAACAGCTTGCTCCTAAAGCTGTCATTGAAATTGGACAAATTACTGCGCTTTCGGCATTTACCAAATTATGTACACTGTCAATATCAGTATTATCAAGAGTCAAACTATAAATTTGTTTCCCAACTACTTCCGTTTTTGCGCTAGCAACAACATTTACACCAGAATCATATGGTTGCTCAGAATATTGCGACTGACTGATTTGGTAAACAGAAGTTGCTTGATTTGCACGGATTTCATTCCAGCGTTCGGTATAGCTGGCAGCAATGTTACTATTGTCAATCCAAATTGCATTATTGGCTTGACGTGTCGCTGCGGTAGTTGAATAATTAAAACTACCATATTCGACAGATTGATTATCGATCACCATAAATTTATTATGCATAATTGCATAAGCTGACGCAATATAGACTGGAATATTATTTTGCGCTAAGACGGCAATCATTGAATTAGTATCAGTTAGATTAGCCTTATCAGCAATTACCTGAATATCAAGTTGTGGATTATTACGTTTTGCTTGAATCAGAGCATAGGTAATATCAGGGTTATTAAAATCATATACGGCAGCACGAATTGACAGTTTAGCACTAGTTATTGAAGCAACAACTAACTTGGTTATCCCCGCATTGCAGTTAAAATATTCATCGCTATTCCAAAGACTATTCAAAGTAGAGCTTTCGCTTACTTTCATTATTGGCGCGATTGTGGTAGCATAAATATCCTGAGCATTGGAACACTCTCCCGCACTATGTTGACTACCTGATTCATAATATGGTGCAAAAGCAATTTGTAAATCTGCATGCTGAGCAGCAAAATTTGCGGCAAAGCCAATTGTAGTTGGGTCAATCGTGGTATTTATATTAGCTAGTGTACCGCTATTGAGAGTAGAATTATTAGTTGGATTTTGGTTGTTATTTGATCCGACACAGGCAGTTAGAACAAACAATGGTAGAAGAGCGCTAAGTAGTTTTTTCATAATAGTTCCTGATAGTTAGTTTTGTTTAAGTACAGACTAGATTATAAGTGACAGCAAAAAATATTAAAACTGGGTTTTTGCACAGGGTTGTAGATAATTTAACTTATTGAATTTATGCATATCAATAAGATATAAATAAAATTGAGATAGCTGCGCTATCTCAATTATCATAATTCCCTGTCGATAGTAATCTTTAGCTTTAGCGATCATGTGCTAAGCGTTTAAGCTGGGTCAATTATCTGAGGACCATAAGTATAGATACTCAGTGTTATTTTCCAAATTATCGCTTAAGCTTCCATCTGAATTAATAATTTTGATCCAACCACCTTCGGTCATTTGCTGATTGGCTATATGTACCCAATGAATCCCATTAGATACAACACCAGTTTGTGGAGATTTATCAGCATAAGTAATTCCACATAATTCAACTGTTGTGCCAGATACTAAATTACTTAAGGGTGCTGGCACAGATTTATTTGGCTGAGCCTGATCATAACCGGAAGTAAATACATTATCAGCTGCCACATCATAGTAATTTTGCGGATTACTTTCACCTAATGGTAAAACATGAAAATGAGTATGAGACAATTCAACGTTTTTTTGGTTTATTCCATCCTTGTATATTGGGCTACTTAAAACTGTTCCAACAAGAAGGTAAAATTTACCGGAATCAACCATATCGGTTCTTGCCTGACACAAACTGTTATCACTCTCAAAACCAGACGGAACGTTTGGTACTGGTTGCGGTAAAGACTGACTAGCTATCGCAGTTATATTATCTGAATAACCATTTTGCTTGTATTGTTGCCCAGCACCACTGTTACATGCACTCAAAGTTACTAAAGTTGACATTATCATAAGTAGTTTTTTCATAATTTATTCTTTCAGAAAAGGTTATTTTGCTTCAGACAGAATTATATGATTTTGCCAAAAATATTAAAACTGGGTTTTTGCACAGGTCATCGCACCAATAGATTACTACTAATTGACTGACAATGATTCGAGCGCACAACCATGCTTGATTAATGATTTTTATTGATTTAGTCGCTGAATTAGATAATGCCAGTGATAAAGAAATAGCATAACAAATTCAAACACTATGTACAATTGATGTGACACAATAAAAAAACTCGTCGTGTACAATAGTGAAACACGACGAGTCTTTTTTGAGATACGACAAAGTCCAAGATTCAAAGACAATGAGTATTATTGGCAGCTTTCACACTCTGGATTATCTATCGAGCAGAATTTAGCATCCGTTGCTGGTGTATTATCCATATTAACCCGCGAGCTAAATTGTCCAGCCGAACCATCTGCAGATACCGCGTTAAGTTCACCACCACGCCCAGTTGATTTCTCAGCTGCAGTTGCAGCTAAGGTGCGTAAGTAGTAGGTAGTTTTTAAACCACGTACCCATGCTAAACGATATAATTCATCTAGCTTACGCCCTGATGGCTGTGACACATACAGATTTAGTGACTGCGCTTGGTCAATCCATTTTTGGCGACGACTAGCCGCTTCAACTAACCAGCTAGGATCCATTTCAAAGGCAGTTGCATACAATTTACGCAAATCAGCAGGAATACGTTCAATCCGCTCCAAGCTTCCATCAAAATACTTGATGTCACCGAGCATAACTTCGTCCCATAAGCCCTGTTGTTTCAAATCACGTACTAAGAATTCATTAACAACGGTAAACTCACCAGAGAGATTTGATTTAACAAAAATATTTTGATAAGTTGGTTCGATTGAAGCTGCAACACCAATAATATTAGAAATCGTCGCGGTTGGTGCAATCGCCAGACAGTTGGAATTACGCATACCATAAGTTTTAATTTGTTCGCGCAAAGCATCCCAATCCAAAGTAATTGAATTATCAACTTTAAGGTAATCACTATTACCGCGAGCTTCTGCCAATAACTTCATTGAGTCATAAGGTAAAACTCCTTGTGACCACAAACTACCTTCATAGGAAGCATAACGACCACGTTCACGCGCTAATTCGCTGGATGCCCAATATGCATTATACGCAATCATTTCCATTGAACGATCAGCAAATTCGACAGCCTCAACTGAAGCATACGGAATACGTAGCTGATGTAAGCAATCCTGAAAACCCATAAAACCTAAACCAACCGGACGATGACGCAAATTGGAATTGCGCGCTTTAGTAACTGGGTAGAAATTAATATCAATCACATTATCCAACATGCGCATTGCAGTAGTTACAGTTTGTTTTAATTTAACAAAATCTAAACCCTTATCGGTCAAATGATTAAGTAAATTTACTGAACCCAAATTACATACTGCAATTTCGTTTTCGTTAGTATTTAGAGTAATCTCAGTACATAAATTAGAACTATGCACTACCCCAACATGTTGTTGTGGTGAACGAATATTACATGGATCTTTAAAAGTAACCCATGGGTGCCCAGTTTCAAAAAGCATCGTTAAAATCTTGCGCCATAATTGTAAAGCAGGTATTTTTTTACTTACCCGAATCTTACCCTCTGCAGCTAATCGCTCATAGCCAAGATAGGCTTGTTCAAATTCAAGACCAAATTTATCATGCAGATCTGGCACTTCATTTGGTGAGAATAATGTCCACTCACCTTGCTCATGCACCCGTTTCATAAATAAATCAGGAATCCAGTTAGCAGTATTAATATCATGACAACGACGACGATCATCACCAGTATTTTTACGTAAATCTAAAAATTCTTCAATATCCGCATGCCAAGTTTCAAGATAGACACAAGCGGCACCTTTACGTTTTCCACCTTGATTAACTGCCACACAAGTATCATTAACCACTTTTAGAAATGGAATTACCCCTTGTGATTTACCGTTAGTGCCTTTGATATGTGCACCCATGGCGCGAATTGGTGTCCAGTCATTACCAAGACCACCAGCAAATTTAGATAGCAAAGCATTCTCTTTAATTCCGTCATAGATCCCGATCAGATCATCTGAAATTGTACTTAAATAGCAACTAGATAGCTGAGAGTGCAACGTTCCCGAATTAAACAAAGTCGGAGTTGATGACATAAAATCAAAGCTCGACAACAATTTATAAAATTCAATTGCCCGACGCTCACGCTCAACTTCATTTAACGCTAGACCCATTGCCACGCGCATAAAAAATGCTTGCGGTAATTCAATGCGTGTACCGCGAATATGCAAGAAATAACGATCATATAGCGTTTGTAAACCCAAGTACTTGAATTGATTATCACGTTTACCATCTAAAGCAGCCGCTATTTTGGTCAAATCAAATTCAGCTAAACGCGGATCTAATAACTCAGCTTTGATACCTTTTTGGATATATTCTCCAAAATAAGTTTTGTATAGGTCATTAGCTTCATTTTGACTAACTTCACGTCCGATAACTTCTTTACGAATAGTATGCATCAATAACCTAGCCGTTACTGAATTATAGGCAGGTTCACTTTCGATTAATAGTCGCGCGGCTAAAATTACTGATTTGAAAACTTCATCTTCACTTACGCCATCATATAGATTTTTGAGTGCTTCATCCAAGATTAGTTTTGGATTAACTTCCAGTAATCCCTCACAAGCAGCCTGAATCACACCATAAACATGTTTGATATTCAATTCTTTACGCTCACCATTCGCGTGCACTACATGAATTTGTGCATCTGGACGCTTAACGCCTTCTAAGTCGCGTTCATGACGGCGTTCTTCACGATATAATACGTAAGCGCGCGCTACTTCGTGTTCACCACTGCGCATCAAAGCTAATTCAACCTGATCCTGAATTTCTTCGATATGAATCGAGCCACCATCCGGTTTACGCCCCTGCAAAGCCAAAATAACCATATTAGTTAATTGCGCCACTTGTTCACGCACACCCACCGATGACATGCTATTGTGACCGTGGACACCAATATACGCTTTGGTAATTGCTACTGCAATTTTAGTTGGATTAAACTCCACAACTTCACCATTACGACGAACTACGTGGTACATTGAGAAATCGCCATGTGGCGTCAACGACTGCCCATATTGGGTCGCTAACATATTGGCTTCATTAGTTAGATGCATATCAAATCCCTTTTATTCATGTTTCTGTCAATACACTATATTTAGTATCAAACAATCATTTTAAACACTATAAGCTGTGTTTTACAGGGTCGATTATAACCTCTATACCAAATAAATCTCAATAAAATTTCTGTCATTTTATTAAATATTTAAGTTGACAAATTATAAGTATCAGCTCACGCCTTATCTGCCAAGGATTAATTAATTTATGATTTAGTTTAACAGAATTGTTGCATTTAATTTGCCATACAAAATTAAAAGAAATTAGAAGAAAACTAATCCAAAAAATTGGGTCTACCTACACACAAACAAATGATCTGTCAATAGATGAATTTATCTATTGCACTATAATAGTCAAAAATGGTAAATTATATAGTTGCATAAAAAATATTAAACTTATGATAAACGCTAACTTAATTTGAACATTAGTTAAATGGAATAAATGCCTACTCATTAGTGACATTGCACCGAATCCAAACCATAAATCTTAAAAGCAACTATTTAACAATTAACTCGGTTACATTTATACCGTAATTTAAAAATCGTGAGCTAAAATATAAAATGAAGCTTTATATAACAAATATAATTTGCGTCCTATCTTCTATTATGGGACTAGTCTCTTGTAATAATGGCGGTACAATAGAGCGCGGCACAAGTTTAGCGACAGATTATCCACCTAACCCTACAAATGTTTTGCCAAATGGCTATTTATGTTTACCACAGCTACCTTCTACGACAAATGGAACTGAACATAGTTTTCAAATTGCCTATGGCGAGAATTGTCAGGTTTCCGCTATTGAAAGCTCTGATAGTAAAAGGAAAATACTTCAAAGTATGGCGGTTGCACTAAGCTTTGGACCGGAGAGCTCACCCTATGCTGGATCTCGCTATTGCAGCGGTACACCATTAAGTTTTGATCCAATAACCAGAACAGGATTCATTCTTACTGCCGCACATTGCGTACTAATGCGCAGTACAAAAGCAGAAAATCAACAAATAACTCCAGACAATATCACCACATTCGAAACAGCTTTAGACGGCATCACAAGTATGGCTTACGTTAACCAAATAGATGATTCTCATTACGGG
>SSGY01000096.1 GCA_008017145.1 Neisseriales bacterium | reverse complement strand
TTTTCAGGTTATGGGTGCGTGCACCGCGAATGACAATTGTATCTAGCATTCTGATCTATCTCTTTTAAAAAGGACACTAATTATATCATAAATTAACCCATAAACTTAGCTTGCAAAAATACACTTTCTATTTCGTTTTACTGCTAGTGCATATTATCTGCATTTAGACATTATCTTCTAGATAATTAGGTTGATTTGTTGCAAAAAGCTTCTTTTTTGCGCTGCATCAATTAAAAATTTATGTGCTTATTTTTTGATTATTCCGGAAGTCATTGATGTGAAAAGGTTTATTTAAAATGCTTCTATTTGTATGTATTGATTGCTTTTTGTTGCTATGTTAAACTAACGTATAGGTGATAAATCTGTTGCTTTAGTATAATTTTTTTTATGAGATATGGGGACAATATTATGGCTAGAGGGTCTGTGAATAAAGTAATTCTGATCGGTAATCTTGGTGGGGATCCAGAAGTACGTTATATGATGAATAATGAGCCAGTAACTAGTTTTAGTTTGGCTACTACAGAGGCATGGCGTGATAAAGCTTCAGGCGAGAAAAAAGAGCAAACTGAATGGCATCGTGTGGTTGTTTACGGTAAATTAGCTGAAATTATTGGTAAATTTGCGCAAAAGGGCAGTCATATGTATGTTGAAGGACGTTTGCGCACGCGTAAATGGCAGGACCAGCAAAATAACAATCGTTTCACAACCGAAATTGTAGCTAATGAGGTGCATATTTTGGCAAATCGTACTAATTCAGTGGCTGATGATGAGGTGGCTGAAGAGTATCATTTCAATCAAGATTATTCTACTGGTTATGAATCCAGTTTTTAATAATGCCTGGATGTGCAAGGTCTATTGTATAAAGCTTATCAAATCTGAAAAAACTTTGGCAAAAATGTGATGCTTATCTTATAATAGCGCCTGTGTTTTTCGTCAGGAAAAGTGTCTGAGTGGCCGAAGGTACTCCCTTGGAAAGGGAGCAGACGGTAAAACGTCTCGCGGGTTCGAATCCCGCCTTTTCCGCCAGTATGTTTTTACCTATCTCAATAATATCAATTCTTTAACAATCAAACCCTTTAAAATCAAAGCTTTCAGAACATCTTCAAATTGTTGGCAGTTGTAATTAATTGTCAGGAATTGCTTGTAATTATATCCAAAATTGACCTAAAATTGACCTAAAATATTTTGAGTATTTTTTTGCCTACCTCCTGCTTTATAAATCGTGCATAATTTTTATAAATCATCTCACTATTAGTATGACCAACCATTTTATATAACACCAGTGGACTATTTCCAAACTGCAACATCATGCTAATGAATGTGTGACGCATTTGATATGGATTGCGATATTTGATATTGGCTGCAGATAATGCCATTCTCCAGTATCGACCTAAATTATCCGGCTTACTCCAAATTTTGCCAGTTGGGGTTAAAAATACCCGTTCTTTATTTGCAGTTAATTTGCTTTGTGCTAATAAAGCCTCCTTTGCTGCAGGTGTCATTTCAACCAACCTTGTACCAGATTTAGTTTTAGGTGATTTGAGTTGTTTATTTAAGGTCTGGCTTTTGCTGACTGAGATAGTTTCATTATCAAAGTCAATATCTCCCCAATTTAATGCAAAAATTTCACTGATTCGCATGCCCGTCCAAAAACCAAACTTAATAATATTGGCAACACATTCATGATCACAGTTTTTGATTATTTGCTCTATCTCATCAAGAGTGAATGGCTCAACTTCATAGTCTGTTTTGATGACACGAGTAAATGAATCTGATGTTATGTTAATTAGCGGATTATTCTCAATTAAACCCTGTCTTTGTAATTTACGAAATATATCGCGAAGCGGTACGAGAATTGCTCCCAGACGTTTACGGGTTAATCCTAATGAGTTGATAAACTCCTCTATAACACTGATTGTCACTTGATCTATTCGTAATTTACCCAGCTTTGGCATTAAATGTTTGCTTATAACATAGCTATATGCACGATGTGTGCCAACTTGGATGATTCCAGAGTCCAGCTTATCTTTCAACTGCAGTAGATAAGTATCAAATAAACTGGACATTACAGGATTCTCAATATCTTTAATATAGTTACTATCAAGCGATAGCAATGGATGAATCCTCCGCAATTGTGTGCGATAAACCTCAATATTAAACCGATTGTTCTCTAAATCAAATAAAATGGCAGCTAATAATCTAGCTGCCTGTTTTTCCTGACCTGGTTTAAAATTGGTTGTTACGCGGTAGCGTTTATCATGCCATGTGAACTGAATTCGTAAATAAGCACCGTTAACTGTCAATCCTTTTATGTCTCCAGCCATTTTATATAATCCTCATAACATCCAGCTTCCCACTTGCGTGCGCCACTAGGTTTTTTAATAACATACCCATTCCACCATTTTTTACTACGAACTAGATTGTAAAGCTCTTTTTTACTTTTACCAATTTTTTCCAAAAATTTGTCAATCGGCATCCAGTTTTTAGATTCTGTTTTGACTAGCTTACTCATTTAATCCTCCATAAATTTAACATTAATTCAATCGCAGCATCGAGCTGCAGCCTGTAGTATTCGATTAGTATGTCACTCATCATAAACTCCTGTTTTAGTGGTTACAAAAAGAATAGCTCACAACTTGTGTGAGCTATCTGTGGATAATTCGTTATTTTTGTGTATTTCGCAAATCAGTGAGGTTAACCCACTCATCACCAGCAAAATCAGTTACATATCTGACTAGATGATTACCAAAATACTCAATTCTTAACTTATTCAAGATACTTTCCTTTCATTTAACTTGGCTTTAACCATATCCATTACCGATGGGGCATAGTAACATGTCTCAATTTGTTTGCTACTGTGTGGTGACTTATCCAACCTAAGCTCACATAATGCCGAATCATTCTTAATGCCAAGTTCATTAGTTATTCTGCCAACCATATTGGCAGATATTCCTAGCTGCTTGCCAATTTCTGTTGCATTTAACTTATGGGCTACTGCAGGCAGCATCGTTTCAACTGGAATATCATACTCTTTATGAAGCAAGTATGCTCTGGCTAAAGTCTTACGCTCGTCGCTAATCGTCATTTTCTCAATCATGCGGTCAGCAGCACGCATAGCAGATGCATTAGTATGTCTAATGATTTTTACTGGTTCTGGTTTATGTTCAATCTGTGGATTATTCGCTTTCTTCTCGCATTCGATGAAATATTTGCGGGCTTTCTTTCCTTGTTCCGTTTTTGATAACATTGATACTTCTTTTGCTATGTCGATAGTGAAAGCATAATCAACAATTGGCACATTATTAATACGGTTGACGCCAGCGTCAATGCTAATAAAATCAGTACCTTCTATAAATCCATAAGCATTATCTTGGCTAACATAAGGTTTTACCCAGTGAGTAAATTCACGTTTACTCTCTAAGAATTTATGTAATTCTCTAGCTGATACCGCATTAACGGTATCATCGCCAATAGTTTGCTGTTGAATGTTAATAAGTTGGTTAGTAGTCATGATAGCGTCCTTTTTAAAATCATCATGTTTAGCAGTTGGGGGAGTGGTAACAGAATAAAAGAATTGATGTAATTCTTTGGGTAATTGTTTATTTTTGATTTGAAACATTTGCTGGACAAGCTCAAACGTATACATTGCACAAGCTGAGCCATCGTCAATATGGTATATTTGAAAACTTTGAACGTTTCTAAGCGTTGTCCAATTATTTACCAGATTTAAAACATTACATGAGATTAGTTTTTGAGTTGGAATAACTCGAATACGATTTTGATTGATGCTAATATTAATAACATCAGCAGCATTGATCTGTGTTGACATGATGATTTCCTACGTAAATAAGTTCGAATTACTTACCGTGACTGTTCGAAGGTCAGGGTAAGGCAGGAGTTTCGAACACCGTACGTAGACAGCTGGACATATTTCCCGTTAGGGTATTTTATTAGTCGCACTCCCACCATTGTTGTATAGCAATAGAGCTATGCCCAATGTTAGGGTATAGAAATAAAAAAAGCCATGTTTAACGGCATAGGCTGCACCGCTACGTAAAGGATGTTCGACGTCCTTAGCGGTATTCTATCGCAACATGGCTCATCATGTCAATAAAAAACCGCCATGTGGCGGTTAGAAAGGGGCGTTATCTATGATTCCTGCTAATTCTGCTTCTGCCATGAGATGCTCATAATCCTCGTCAGGGAAAAATCCTCCTCCTTCATGCATATAAATACAATCCTTGTTCCAGTTTTCCATAGAGATGGGTTTAAGTTTGCCTTCAGTATCAAATAAAGATTCATTTACGAATAAGTGATAATTCCAAGTCGGTTCTTCTTTGATAAAATATGTATATATACCACTCGATTTTTCATCACTTTTAGAAAAACTAATAATTTCAGATGACCTTTCCTTAACTTCAAAACCGTGTGCTGCTAATAAAGAAGTTAATTCTGTCATAGATAGAAAGAAGACCCTATATTTTATATCAAGAAGTTCTTTTATTTTAAACATTGCTGGATGATTACTTAGGACTAAATCGTTTATGTTTTCATTATGATTTATATTTATTTGGGAAAAGTAATCAACCATTTTTTGAAGCGATGTTGAAGTACTTGCTAGTTGCTCAATCAAGTTTACTTCTTTAATCTTTTTCTGTTGCTGTAAAAATCTTTGAAACAGACCAGCAAATTGTTCTTTTAGATAATTGATAATATCGCTAGAAGACTCAAATGGACAAATAACATTATTTTTGGGTAATGATTCCAAATATTCAATATGCTGAAATATTTTTATATTATCCGCAAAATGAAAACGCATGTTTGTAGCATTTTCCTTATTTACAAGATATGTTCTATACTCGCTATATACATTCTTATCAATAAAAATAAAGACTTGTTTATCCAATTTTAATGCGGTATGTATTTCTCTTTGAGATATAGAGTACTGAGAATCTCCAACTGACGTTGCTCCAAATCTTCCCCCCACTATAGAAACTACAATGTCGACTGTTTCAATTTCTTTGTAGCAAGAATCTTCAAGTGTTTTTTCTTTACTGAATGGTATTTCTCCTTGTTCATTTCTAACTGCCTCGTATCCCAAATCTCGGATAAATCTATCTAAATCAAATCTAATTTGTTTTAAATCATAAAAAGTAGAACTTAAGAATATTCTAGGTTTAGCCATTTTCTCTCCATAAAATAAACTGTTATTGTTGTATTTTATCATGTTTGACGTTACTTTTATCATATTAATGCACCTGTAAAGCCCTTGGTTTTATTTTATAAAGTAAAAATAAATGGGCTTAAAACTACTGACTATCTCCAAATCAGCACCTATAAGCCCACTGCAAGCCATTCAAAACAACGCACTTCGCAATGCGCTGCAGTCAATGTCCTGTGTTAGATGCTCACTCAGATTCATGAGTGAGCTGATTAGTTAGCCAATATAGGTTTTTACTTCAGTAAGGTGATTAACCGCATTCTTGATAATCTCAAGAGTTTTGTTAACCACATTTTCTACATTCAAAATTTGCACTTTAAACATCAACCCAGTGCCATCGGTATTTACTTGCCAGTTGATTTTTGCTTTTAACTCATACGCTGGAATTTGTAGCTCTTCCGGCAGACGGTCATTCAGCACTTCAATATTTTCAAATGGTTGTAATGCAAGAGTTACATAATCAGGTAAAGTGATTGTTTCTGATTTAGAAGAACCGCCCTGGACGATTTTACGATAGCGCAATTCTTCACGACCAGCACTATTTTCAGAGTCATACTCATATGAGGTAGTAGCACGGAAATTTTGCACTAGGGTTAAGATTACTGCTTGACTTGGGTCGATAATCTCATTCAAACCAGAGTCTAAGAAGTCAGCAAATTGCTTTTGAGGCATCCATTGATTATGTGCTTGTTCCCAAATTTTCCAGCGCCGTGAAATCTGGATTGCAAAGACCGCCTGATGTTTACCCCAGCGTGGATTATCTTTACCATGATAGTCAAAAATGGTTCGGATTTCTTTTGCTCCTGTGAAACACGCCGTGGTATCGGTTTTAAAATCGTTGACATAATCAACAAAGCCGCGCAGATCGCAAAATTCATGCTCCGTTGAAATCTGCAGTGGTTTGTCACGATATTCTTCGAGACTTTGAATCTTGCCATTACCAGTGATAATTACCAACGGTTTAGCATTATCATCTTTATCGTGCAATAGAACTTCATGCGTTGATGAGTGCTCTAAATAAGTTTCAATAACGTTTTTTTCTGACATAATAACTACTCCTTAAAATTAAATTACTTGACGTTTTTGTTCTGGGGTATCCAGTTTTTTAACTACAGATAACCCCGGCAAAGCTGGCTGATTTGGGTCTGTCGGTACCAGATTATTGTCATCATCAACAAACATCAAACCACTAACAGTATTATCAATTGGCGGTTTAGCTGTATATGTGATTGACAAATCCATCTTGCCATTGCCGGCTGGTTTTAAAATAATGTTTAAACTCATGGTACCTTTCTTACCTTGTTTACTCACTGCCTCAGTTAGTTTGGCAAGCTCTTTACCTAGCGTATCATTTAGAATACCACCTTGATACTCTTCAAGAAAATTACTAAATTCCTTCATGATTAAAGACTCCTAAAAATTAAAAATAGTTACTGTAAAATAAAAGACACTGATTTTAATAGTCAATATCAAGACTAGTGTGTGGCTCCAAATCATCCCATTCTATCTTTGTTTCATTCATCACCAAGTTGAAAAGCAAGGCTTCAAAATCTGACATACCGCCAAAAGTAGATAGATTTTTCATATCTTTACCTTCAAAACTAAGTCGATAAATACGTTCATCATGCCATATACCCAATCGAACAAGATGATCATCAGCAGAATATCTGCGGTCAGGTTGAGAAAGACCCATTACTATTTCTTTGAGACCAGAAACATGTTCACTAACATCTTCAAGAACTTCAAAATGCCACCTACCATTAACGTTATATTTATCTTCTTCATCCACATTACTATTTAGATACTCTGTATATTTGTCCGCTAGCCACGACAATTTAATTGATTCACGCTTAATGAATAGCATGTCATTTATTTGCTGCTGTGCTTTTTCGATGATATCTTGTTTGCATTGATTTTCAATTAAACTCGTTAATGCATTGAGAATAAATCCATTGTAAGAACTAAAATCAATTTTTTCAAAACATTGAGAAAACTGCTCAGTAAGCCGATTACCAATTACTTTTCTAAATTCATAAGATGAGAAAGTGTCTCTAACTTCTTTAAGAATTGTACTTTCAATTGTTTTCTGGATTTCTGTTTCAATTGTTTTGCTTTCAGCTAACTCAGTTAGCTTTGATTGAACGATTTCATTTATATCTAACATTATTTTTGCTCCTAAATAGTTACTGTAATAAAAAAGGCACTAGACTAATCAAAACGATAGCTAGTGCCACAATAAGGGTTAATTCAAAAATCATCCTCAAATTTGCCTACTCCCTTCGTAAATAAATCAAGCGGTCCTTTAATCCGCAAACCTCATACCAACCAAGATGATTAAGCTGCTCCATAGTTATTGGATTAGCGGCTCTTTGATTGTATTGCTCCAAATCAGCAGCAGAAAAACAAAAAATCGCTTACCATTGCTGCGTGAATTAATGTAATAGCTTAGGTTATCGCAATCATTCATCACTAAACTCTTCGTCAATAGTAACTTTGGCTGCAGGCTTATTTTTTGCAACCTGAATCACATTCATTGATAGTTTATCTTTTACTGGCACTGATAATTGAGTTCTATCAGTTAATCCAAACATCTCACAAATTTTTGGATTATTGGCAGCTAATTTAATTGCATACTCGACAAATAACCGCTTTTCATTAGCGTGGTTAAAGCGATTTAGTATTTGATCAATATCATCAGCTATAGTTATTTGTAATCGTGCCATAGCTAATCACCGAGTAAAGTAAAATAACCATTAACGTTAGAGTTCTCTGGTTCTGGTACGAAGTAATATTGTTTACTCTCTGGTAGATAATCTGGAGCATAGTTAGCGCCACCACCGGCAAAGATAATCACATTCGCACGTTTGAATAAATCAGCATTTTTACTTCGGATCTGATTTAAAACCATTTCAAAATAAATCTGTTTCTCTTCTTCAATCCATACTGACAAGTTACGGGTTTCACCGGCAATGCTAATTTGATTGGTTCTAATGATCTTGGTAACTTCGGCTTCACTGGCCGAAATACCAAACTCACGATTAACTAGCTTCTGTACTTCCTGAATAACTTGATTCATTCCATCACATGTCGCATATGCTTCGGCAGCTAAAGCCTTGCCAGATTCAAAGGGAATCACATCAAGCGTATTAGTTCCAATATCAACAATCAAACATAGTTGATTAGCCAATCCCGCAACTCTTGCCAAACAATCCAAGTACACGCCTTTACCTTGTGGCACTAGGGTAATTTTGATGTTATTCACACGGATTTTATCGACAACAAAATCGCTCAGACGCTCGGCAAACTCATTACGCTTGGACCAGTTCAATAAACTAAGCCCCGTTACTAGTTGAATCTCTTCAGCCGGATTGAACGCTGCTTGATTAATCGCTTCAAAGAGCAATAATGGTGCATATTTTGCTAGCCAACTATAATCACGAGTAGTCAGCGCATTTCTAACTGCAGTATCTCCAAGTAAATAATGTCCACCCTCAAATTCGTGAGCCAAGTTTAGCGCTATATCCGCTTGATGCTTACGCGCGTGAGCAATTGCGGATGGGAAACTTGCCACCATTTTGTCGGTTTTAAATTTGGTAAAACCATAACCAATATCACATGCTATTTTCTGCATTATCAATCCTCAAAGTTAAGTCTTTTGTTAGGTTTTGGCTAATTCGTGAATGAATTGCGAATAAGCGCTGGTAGTTCGGAATATTCGGAAGTAAGTTTAATGTTTGCTGGATATGTCCAAAGTAAAGCTCTTCGCTAAATTTACTCTCATTCGCTTCAATATAATTGCAATACTCGTCGGTTGAGATTAAAGCCCGCGCCCATAAATTATGTTGCTTGCTAAATCCATCAAGTATTTGCTGGTTAATCGAGGATAGGGGATTGCTTGCTGTATTTGTGCTCATAGTTACCTCCAAAATTAACCAACATAGTTGGCGTAGTATTGAACTGCAGCGCCATATTGCTCTGCGCTTTGATTCCATAGTCTGATTAAGCATTGAGCTATTCTGCCGCTCATTACTTGTTTAACTAAATGCTCACGGTTGTGATCTGAGAGATCATATTGAATGATTTGAAACATGATATTGTCCTGTGGGTAAAAATAAAAAAATCAGGTAGCTAATCTGATTATGATGATTTAAATTTATGCACTTATTCTTTTTAATCGTGAAAATCTAGCAAATAACAATTTGCCATCTGGTGTTTCAACATCAAATCCACTTAGTTTTTCAACTGAGTCTACAATTTTGTTTTTTACCTTGACTATTGTTCCATTTGGAATAATGTAATGACTAGAGGTATTTACTATTAATTGCTCACCTATCCGAATATTTTTTCCCCCAGTTGCTATAACATCTTCAAACTTTAGATTTTCAGCCGGATCCGGATTGTATTTATACGCTTCTATTTTTTTCATAATGATTTCCTTAAAAAAATGAAAATAAAAAACCCCGACTATCGTCAGGGTTGGGGTGGTTGAGATTTTTTGCTTTCGAGCCATTTTTTAATAAATGGTAAAATGGTTCGGCGGTACCAGATATAAGGCTTACGATTAGTATCGTCGGGTGGTGGAATTTTGCCAGCATTTTTAAGTTGCCGGAACCATTCAACAGTGAAACCACAAGCGGCACAGATTTCTTCTCTGGTCCAATCTTGTTTAAGTTCGTTCTCTAACAATTGCGTTTCTCCTTTTCTTTGGTTGATAAAAGTTATCATAATTGGTGATTTGACCTTTTATGATATGACGTTCGGCAATAGCACATGATTTTGCACTAATTCGTTCAGCTTTTTGAATAGCATAAACTGCAGCGCGGAGGTTGTCTCTTGCTTTACTCATTGTATTTACTCCAATTAGTTAAATTACATCACGATAGCGACTATCAAATGTTATGACGATAATCGCTATTAGTTGCAATCTATATATCACAAGTTATATTGCATTCACTTGTGAAAGAGTGGATTTCCATCTCGTAGATTTAATTTGTTAAAGAGCTTTGTTTGGTTGGCTATACAACCAAGCTATAGCGTTATTATTTCATAGTGAAAACACAAATGTCAAGATAAATATTTTCAATTTGAAATATAAATATAACGTACTGAGAAAAATAGAATCAAAATAGCATATTGTGGCGTGTGACTTTTTTATGGTAAATAGTGTTATGAGTAAATTAAATTGTTACATACACTAAAAAGGTGTATAATTCTGGTAACTAAACAAAGGTTATTTTAATGAAATTGATTTATTCACAAGATATTGTTCAGTTTGATAAAAGAGCAGAGAAAGACTTAGCTAAAATTCCACATCAGATTTTAAAGAAATTAAAAATGTGGGTTAAATTAGTGAATCATCAGGGAATTATCATGGCTAGAAAAATACCGGGTTATCATGACGAGCCATTAGCTGGTGATAGAAAAGGTCAGCGCTCGATTCGCTTAAATAAAGCCTACAGAGCAATTTATATTGAAGAACAAAACTCGGTTAAAATTATTGTTATAGAGGTAAATAAACATGACTACTAGAAGCTTGGCTAAATATTTAGATGAGTTACTTGGTGAAGATGAATCTTTGGGTGATAATCTCAAAACTATTCGTCTATGCGATGAGTTAACCTTAAAGGAATTTGCTGAAAAGCTTGGGATTTCAGCTTCCTACCTTAGTGATATTGAGCATGGACGTAAATTTGTTAGCCCTAAAAAAGCCTATGAATATGCCGAAAAACTTGGTTATTCAACCACTGAATTTGTACGCTTGGCATTACAGGATGAAGCTAATAGCTTTATGCACGAGAAGGGGATGCAAGCTAATGTTAGTGTTAATTTTGATACAATTAAATTTGCCTGAAAAGGTCTATTCATGAAATTTAAAGTTGATATTGATGACGATTTATATCTTGAGTTACAAAAACGCGCGCAAGAGCTTGATTTAGTCGTTAATGATTATGTTATCTATTTATTAAAGAGAGAGCTTGTAACGGAGTAGTAAATAAGTAACCCGGTAAATTTACCGGGTTTTATTTTAATATGATAGATTACTAATAATTGCTATTGTATTGCATCAATAAACTCTAGAGTTTGAGTTTTGCTTTTTCTGGACGTGGTTTTTGGAAGCAATATCTCTTTTGGTGCATCAGATACGCGAGTCTTACGTGCTATCTCATCAGCATTGAGATTAAAGTTAATTGTATCATCAAGTTCTAACTGAAGTTTTTCGGACATGAATTTGTATCTGATTTGATATTCATTTATGATATCACACCATTGTTTTATGTATACTTTATATTTACCCTTATCTGCCATATGAATTAAACCGCTCTCACCATGATTTCTTAATCCTTCAATTGTATCTTTTATGTCTGAAGAATAATTAATTTCATCTCCAATTAAATAAAATTTCCAATTAATTGATTGCCCATTGAACTGAGGTTCAGTTTTAATTACATTAAGATATTTTTTTACTTGCTCAAAATGAGTGTTATTTAACTTAATACCTGGACGTTTTAACTCAACCACTATGCATTCGAAAGATTTTTCATTATTAATTAATCTTTTCACAAGCACGAGATCCATTTCTTTTTGCTTGTCTTTATGCTCTATCTTCTTGTATTCAATTGCACCAGTAGTCTCAAAAATTATTCTTGTGAGTACATCTGTAAATTTACGTTCTGTTGAGGCGACTAAATGATATTGTTCACCTAAAATCCAATACGATTTATCCATTATACGCTGGATATGCTCGACCTCATACGTGTTATATTTCTTATGATTATAAATTAAATCTTCTAAATCATTAATAGATTCAGTGCGGTGTTTGATTATTTCAATCGTATTTATTATGTTAGACAATTTTATGCTGTTAAGTTGTTCAGAAAACATTTGTAACTCATTTTCATTTAGATTTAATGTTTCGGACAAAACAGTGAATAGACTATTATTGTCACTTGATGACAATATTCTATCAAATAATGACACTATAATGCGCTCTTGTAATTTATTTAAATTATTAAATATTTTGGGTTCTGACATATAAATTTCATAAATAGTTGATTTTAAATCTTCTAACCTAAATTGATCGTATCGCGTTTTTGGTTGAGGAAAAATACCGTGTCTATCCATTTCACTGATTTTATTTTTTGCTAGAGTCGCTAAATCTGGTCTCCTAAACTCTTTAAGCTTAGTGCTTATATTGCGTATCAGCTCTTTGTAGATTGCCAATTTGTCTTTAGATACGTCAAATAGACTATTAATAGCTATTGACTCTAGATTTTCTGCATTTTTCTTTAATTTAAAGTCATCAAAAAAATCGCTAACAATGAATACGCTATGGTGAAATTTATCTCCTTGATTGTTAAGTGATGTGGGAGTACCAAATTTATTTGTCGAGGTTAAGTTACGTATATAATACTTAGATTTTTGGCTATTTAAAGAACGTTCCCAATGGATAAAGGTAATAAAAAATTTGATATTATGGAGCTCTAATAGTTCACAGTATCCATTGTGAATCATGGTGTCAGCATTAAGTATTTGACCATTGACGATCAACTTAAAATCTTTATTAAATAGAATCACCCAAGCAAACTCTTGAATCAAATAGGGAATAATTACATTCTTAAAAGTCACATCTGAGAAATTTCGACTAATATCATGAAAAGATACGGTTGTACCAGTTTCATTATCATTATCCGTAACACTAATTTCTTCTGTTTCATACTCTGATAAGTTATTAGCATATAGACGTACTGAATTTTTATATAGTCTACTATTAAACCGATATATGCTCGTCCAAATCGCACTTCCAGAGAAAATAAAAAATGCCATACGACCTATGGCATTCTTACCATGGATTAATGAAAGCTTGTCCTCTGTTGAGTTATTTTTTTTTCTCTGAAGATAAAATAGGCTGAAAGTTTTTATTTGTAGTTACATTTATACCAATGCCGTTATCAACTATCTCCAATTTATCAATTGTTGCTAACTCATTATATGTATAATTAATTTCAATTTTTGATGCTTTTGCATCAATACTATTCCATATATACTCTGAAATAGACTCAGCTATAGTGTAAGCAGCGAATTTTTTCTTTAAACCCTCAGTGGTAGGTTTAACGCTTTCTTTCCTCATGCGTGATCCTTAGAATAAATCATTAGTTATAGGTATTATTAACTTCTTTGGTTAAATTTAACCCCTTTTTTGCCCTTTATTTTTTATTATCTTATGTATTTTATGGTTTAGCTATAATGTTGTTATATTAATTAATTTTTCTACCGAGTGAGAATAGCACTAATCCAACTGGTATAACTGGTGTACCATCATTTAGAGGTTTATCAAATTCTCTGTATTCTTCATTATCTGATTGCCATTTGCCACCTGCAGGAGTTATTCTGTAACGTTTAACCCACGTCTGATTTTTAGTGGTTATTGCATATACGTGATTGTCAAGCGGGTCTTTTTGAGAGAAATCAATAACAACCAGTTCATTGCTCAAAAGCGTAGGGTGCATACTATCTCCCACGACTTGGACAATTGCTAAATTATTTTTTTTCACTCTAAAATCAGTTAAAAATTCTTCGTTAAAAGTATGATAGCGTTTGATATTTTCAGGATGTATAACTTCCTCACCAAGTCCAGCTGAGAGTTTTACATTATATTCTGCTATGCGAAATGTGTCAGGCTCTAAATCTTCGTCTTTTGCTGAAAAAATATGTACACCAAGTTTTTCATAAATTTTATCTTCAATATTTTTTGCCGCTTTTATATCAAAAACTCTTGAGCCATTCAATATACTAGAGATATTCCCTTGATTAACATCTAACGCTAAACAGAATTGGCGCACATTTTTGTAATTAGCTTCAATGAATTCATTGAGAATTTGAACTTTTGTTTTCATAAGTTTAAATAAATTATTTCGTTTTGAAAATATTTGTTGTATAATCACGTTATCGGTAGACTATCCACCGATAACACCAACCGCATAAAACCAGCATTTTGCTAGGTCGCGGCAATGTTGTTTAATCGAGTTTAACCCGAAAGTAAATATGTCAGACTGCCCAATACTCTTAAAGTCATTTGATCACAATGTGACAATTATTGAAAGAGATAGTGTAAATGACAGCAAAATATTCTCTTTCGAAGTTGAATGTAAAAATACAAGTGCCGTTAAACATATTTTAAAAAAACATCGCCGCTTTGCTCTTTATAATCATATGGGATTGAAAAGTATCCCAGAAAACGAGTGGGCAATTTTTGAAGTAGTTTTTGGTAAAGTTGCTACTACAATTTTTTTACTGTATGCTGACGGAGCACAAGGGTATAAGATACCATATAAATTTATCAAAAGCCAGAAAGACGAGCCAAACCCTCGACAAGTAACTTTATTAAGAAATCTTGCCCTGATTCTTTAAATTGATTCATAGCAGATGTTTTTAATTCGTCTCTTTTATTTTCTGGTAAATCAAGCTTCAAAAGAGCCTGATCAAGTAACGCAATAAGGATGCTATTATTTTCTAAATAACCACGACCTATTGCAGTTAAACTTATAGGATATATAGACTCTTTAATATGTTTATCATATCCCAAAATAAAACCTTGGTCTTGTAACAGGGATAAAACGTTAGTAATGTTTGGATTTATGTAATCCTTGAAAAAATCTTCACCAAAATCTTCCAATAGCTTTTGACTTATTGGTTTTGGTGGCATAAATTGATTGATAGCCTGAAGTTGTTTCCAATAGCTATCTTGAGAATCAATTATTTGTAAGATATGCTCTTCATCAGAGCTTAATTTAGGTATAACAATCATTGTTGTAGTCATGATTCCAATTAATAAAAGCGGTTTGGTGCAAGCCCAAACACAAAAAGCGCACACTGGTGAAAGCCCAGTTTGTTCTTCCCTCACGGGGCGTGTGCTATCAGTCGAAAGTTTTCGCAGACCAAAACTGATAGCACTCCAACCAAGCTGAGATAAATCTCATTATGGTATCGTGAATCCTGTCATTAACAGGATAATTCCATTATATCATAAAATTTTCTGATTTATGCAAAATATTATTATTTGATAATTTATTTTGTATCCGTCTTTAGCTTGTTTGGTGTTGGATTACTCACAATTGTTCATTATTGCTCACATTTGAGCAGAATTGAACAAAACTGAGTAAAAGTGAGTAATTAATACTCAGTAGTGAGTAAGCTTTACTCAATAGTGAGCAAACAAGAACAAAAAGCAGTAAACAATGCACAGTAAATAATTCTTATTTCAATTTAATTTGAAATAGCAAACAATTTTAGCCCAACTATTTGGCATATCAGCAGGGTAATCACGGCTGGTATTCGATAGTCTTGTGGTTAAAAACGTGTCCGGTGGGTCAAGGGCGGAGTAGCTACCGCCTGAGATTCATTTTTCATGGATTTACTAGTGCTGCTTATTGGTTTTAAAGGACAAAAAATATCATGTTAGAATCAGAACTCAGTGTGCTCAATGTACTTGTACATGATGCCAACATTATTCCTTACCGTAAAGAATTCAATCGAATCACCGGAAGCGTGACTGCGTCTATTCTTCTACAGCAGATAATTTATCGCTGCGGTCATCAAAATACACCATTTTACAAATTCAAAGAACCATGCGAGCATGAGCTTTATCAGGCAGACCAATCATGGACCGAAGAGCTTGGATTTTCGCGTCGTGAGTTTGATACAGCTATCGCTGCAATCAGTACCAAAATCAAAAAAGGTGATGATTTATCGGAAATTACTACTCCAGTCGTGCACTGGACAACTATAGACCGAATCACTTATTACCAGCTAAATTTATGCGCTTTACGTAAAGTACTAAACCGCCTTTACGTAACGGCGGAAAGCGCCGCTTTAATAAAGGCGGAAAGCGCCGCTACGGATAGTGCGAAAGCGCCTTTAGATATAAATAACAGAGAAGTATCAGAGAATACAGATAATAAAAAAATAAATAAAAAAAGTTTGAATAAATCGGATGAAGTTAATGAAGTTTTTTTATTCTGGCAAGAAATTATGAAAACACACAAAGCCAAACTCGATGCAAAACGTAGCAAGATGATTAAACTGCGTTTACAGGATTTTTCTGTTCAAGATTTAAAAACTGCAATTCTAGGTTGCAGTAAGTCAAAGTGGCATATGGGTGCAAATCCAAACCAAACGGCATACAACCAGATTAGTAACATCTTTGGTTCAATTGAAAATGTTGAGAAGTTCATAGATATGCAAAGCAGAAAGCGAGTAGCGGTCAATGATCACGATCTATCGACGCAGTCATACGATAATGCACAAGAGCATTTCGATGTTCCTGTTAACCAATTCTGTATTTGAGGGTTATCACCATGGGTAAAGATTTCATTAGTACAAGCGAAATAGTAGGTGAGAGTAAACATTTTTACAATTACCAGACTTTGGTGTGCGAAGAGCATGGCGAGTTTATGTCTGCGACTTTCACTCTAAAAGGTGAAAGCAGAGCTACTAGTTGTCCTGTTTGTGTCTCTCACAAGCGAGATTATGACTACATAAAACAACGGAAAGAACAAGAACAGGAAAACCAATTAGCAGCGATTAAAGCAGTGATAAATCGTGCGGCAATTCCACCATCATTCGAGCATTGTACCTTTGACAATTACGTGATTTATGCTGGTGAAACTCAGGCTAGGGTTGTTAATAATTTGCGCTCTTTTGCAGAAAACTTTGCTCAGGTAAAAACAAAAAACATTCACGGAATACTAACCGGCTCAACTGGAACTGGAAAAACTCACTTAGCTGCAGCAATAATTAATGAGTTGATAAACCGAGGCTATACCGCAGTATTCGCAACAATGAGCGATATTGTTAATACCATTCAGAGTACTTTCGCAAATAAAGCGCAGAGCAAGCAATCAGTTATCAAACGATTTATTGATATTGACTTGCTGATTATTGATGAGGGTGCAGTTACTAACCGTGACTTTGACCGCAATGAAATATTCGATATTATCAACACAAGATATAACCTAAAGCATCCAACTTTGCTGATTACTAATATTATTGATGATCTTAAAACTAAGCTTGGAGATCGAGTAATTTCACGGATGCAGCAGGGTAAGTTTGTGCAAGTTTTTAATTGGGATGATTATCGTTTAAAAATTTCTAACCATTCAGGAGTGTAAAATGAGTAAACAAGAAAATCCAATATTTAAGTCGTTTTATGAATTTGGCAAATGG
>SSGY01000150.1 GCA_008017145.1 Neisseriales bacterium | reverse complement strand
TATCTAAGTTTAGCGGCTAATATTCAAAAACGTAATTTTGGTGCTTTATTATTACATGGTGCGGCTAATTCTGGTCGTGCAGAACTAACTAATCAACTGATTCAATTTGCGCTTTGCCAAAGCCCTCAAGATTTGCAGGCTTGCGGAGAGTGCAGTTCTTGTATCTTGTGGAGTGAAGGAAATCATCCGGATATTATGCTTTTGGCTGGTGATAATTCTGAAGAACGTAAGAGTTTGCAGATTAAAGTTGAGCAAGTTCGAGAGGTTATTGATTTTGCCAGTAAATCACGTCATTTGTCACCGCGCAAGATTATTCATTTGCCTGATGCGTTGCAACTTAATCTTAATAGCGCTAATGCATTACTAAAAATTTTAGAAGAACCTGCACCAAACTGTATTTTTATTCTACAAACAAATAATATTAATAAATTATTACCGACGATTAAGAGCCGTTGTTTCAAATATCAGTTGGCTCATCCTACATGGGATGAGGCTTTGTCTGTGGTTCGTGAGAATAATCTTGATAATGCTGAATTTTGGTTGCGCTATTTTAATGGTGAGCCATTATTTATACCTCCTTTTGAGAGTTATGAATTAGTTCAGCTTAAATCAGCACTACTAAGGCCTAGTATAGATGCAATTTTTGCATTAGTTAAGGAGTTGGATCCAAAGCGTGTGGGTATGGCTCACTTATTGGATTTTATGCTTAAATGGTTGAGTGATCTGCTCTTAGTCAGACAGGGTAGTGATGCCAGTTATTTTGTAAATGAAACTGAAGCTATGCAAAAATTAGTGGTAAAAATTAATTATGATAAATTTTTTAATTTGCAGGAAGATATGGTGTTTCTGACTCTCTGGAGCGAACATCCATTAAACCATAAATTACAATTCGAGAACATTTTATTTAAGTATCAACAAATCTATGTCTAATTCAATTTTTAATACAGTACATCATATCGCGATTATCGCTTCTGATTATCAAGTTTCAAAATATTTTTATAGTGACATTTTGGGTTTAAAAGTCATTCGAGAAGTTTATCGTCAAACTCGTGATTCCTATAAGCTTGATTTGCAGATTAACTCGCAGACCCAGATTGAATTATTTTCATTTCCTAATCCGCCAGCACGTCCGTCTACTCCAGAATCTTGTGGTTTACGCCATTTAGCCTTTGCCGTTGCCGATTTAGATCAGGCGATTGCACATTTGGCTACTCATGATGTGGAATGTGAAGCCGTGCGTGTTGACGAATTTACTGGCAAGCGCTTTACATTTTTTCGTGACCCTGACAATCTTCCACTTGAGTTATATCAGCAGTAATAAATTAGTCTGGAGCTACTTTATTGCTTAGTCCCAATCATTACAAAATGTAACTTTTACTTTACCGTATCAATGTTTTTTTGCTTCTCATTTATCGACTAAGGTATTGTTATGGTAAAATTCGCCCCTGCATGTTTTTTACGAGCAATAAAATTATAAAAATTATTAAAGGGTTCTCTTAATGAAAAAAATCTTGGCACTAGCATTGGCTTCTTGTATGTTTACTGCAGTAGCTAGTTCTCCAGTATATGTTGACGGTGGAATTGGTCTTGACACGGGTAGCAATAATTTAGCCCTGAGCGGTAATATTGGTTATATGTTCATGAAATACTTTGGAATTGAAGGTGGTATGACTGGAACAAGTAATTATTATCTATTTGATGGGGCAGTCAAAGGTGTCTTACCATTAGGTATGGTTGATTTGTACGGTAAACTAGGTGCTGGAATTAACGATTATACTGGCGGTGGCAATAATAACACAACAATGGGGTTATTATATGGCGGCGGAGTAGCGTTCCATGTTGCGCCAAGCTGGCAGTTACATGTCGAAGATTATACGGTTAGTGGCTCAAATCCTAATTTTCTAATGTTTGGCGCACAGTTTAATTTCTAAATGACATTACCTGATAAAATTAAGGGGCGGCTTATTACCGCTTCTTTTTTATTTAGTAATAATTTAATTTAGCAATATTTGCTGGCTTGAGTATATATTTATATTTTATCCTACACTAATTGATTATAAAGTTAGTAATCAGTATGTGTTAATGTTCAAAATCCAAGTATAATTACATCTTTAGTGGTAGAATTATTATGATAATACTAGGGATTGATCCCGGACTTAGAAACACGGGCTTTGGAGTGATTCATCAATTAGATCAGAGTACTGCCGCATATATCAGTTCTGGGGTAATTCAGACAAATTCAAGCGATGAATTATCACAAAGAATTAAAAGTATCGTGACGGGTTTAATGAGTATTATTGATGAATATCAGCCTGAGATGGTAAGCATCGAGAAAGTGTTTGTTAATGTCAATCCACAATCAACCTTGTTACTAGGGCAAGCACGTGGTGCCTGTATCAGTGCCTGTGTATTAAAAGACTTGCCCGTTGCTGAGTATACAGCGCTACAGGTTAAACAGGCGGTGGTTGGATATGGGCATGCAGAAAAAGAGCAGGTTACTAAAATGGTAATGCATTATTTGAAGCTAAATGGCGCACCACAAGCGGATGCAGCGGATGCTCTGGCGTGTGCTTTAGCTCATCAACATTACGCTAAAATTGGTAAAATTTTTGGTATGGCATCAGTTAAAGCTGGGCGGATTCGGCGCTGATGAATATAACACTAAGCATAGAGTGAGGGTACAGTAGTTTGAATACTTATTTATTTTTGATAGTTTTTTGTTTAATCTTAATCGGATCGTTTTTTTTCAATTATTTACAAAAAAAATTGCATATTTCTGCGGTAATTTTACTATTGTTAAGTGGGGTAATCTTACAACTTGCATTGCCTACGCTAAGTATCTCAGATGCATATTTAAAAATATTTGGAACATTAGGGTTACTAATTATAGTTTTAGAAGCCGTGGTTGATTTAGAAGTGCATGGACATAATTATAAAATGTTTTTGATGGCTCTCTGTGTTTCAATAGTAATCGTCGTTTTGACTAGTGCTCTAATTGCGTGGGGCTTTATGCTGGCATATAATTTATCGTTACATGCTGCAGTTATTTACGCTATTCCATTATCTATTGTAAGTAGTGCGATAGTTATTCCTAGTTTGAGTAATCTAGAAGGCGTTACTAAAGAGTTTTTAATTTTAGAATCAATTTTTTCTGATATTATTGGTGTACTATTATTTAATTTTCTAATAAGCTCCAATGAAATTGATTTAGTAAATATTAGCAAATTTAGCATAAATTTTACCTTTATGTTGATTATCTCACTAATAACAACAATTGTACTGGGTATAGCATTAAGTCGGGATAAGATTAAAAACCTTCATATATTGATCTTAGCCGTATTAATTTTAACTTATTCTATTGCTAAATGGTTTCACCTATCCGCATTATTGCTAATCTTAATTTTTGGAGTGTTTTTACGTAATTTGCCAATGATTCTTAATACTCGCTTTGGAATGAAGTGTTTAGGCAATTATTTAAATCATGTAACAATTCATAAAAACTTACATAGTATGCAAGATTTGATTGAAGATTTAGGCTTTATAGTACGGAGCATCTTCTTTGTTTTACTTGGCTACTCAATCAAACTATCCAGTCTAATAAGTTTAAAAGTAATTTTGCTTGGTTTTATGGTTGTTGTGATTACCTATGCTATACGTTGGGCGATCTTGCATCGTTCTTTTACCAGCAATGTGGTGTTAGCCACTACTATGGCACCGCGTGGTTTGATTACGGTATTACTATTTTTTCAAATCCCAAATGAATTGCAATCACAGCTTTTTGATGAAGGAATAACTTTCTTTGTGGTTATTGCTTCTACGCTGGTTATGAGTGGTGGGTTGTTTTATCACCGTTACACTAAAAAAAATTTAGGGGCTAATCCATGAAGTTTGAAGAACTAAAAGAAGAATTTTCAGTCCAGTTTTTAGTACTAGTCATTGTTATTGGACTGGCAAGCGGTTTATTAACTTATGCAATTAGCTTTGCCGAGCGTATCTGCCATTACATCTTTACACTTAGTGGTTGGGCGACATATGTCTATATCCCTGCTATGTTTGTAATTACGGTCTATTTGCTCAAAAAATATTTCCCATATGCGGATGGTAGCGGGCTGCCTCAAGGCTATGCAGTTGATATATTTGACGAATATCGTTTAAATAAAACGTATTCACTTCGTTCTGCAATTGGTAAAGCTCTTTTAACCTTTATGAGTATTGCTGGTGGTGCTTCACTTGGTAAAGAGGGACCAACGATTCAAATTTGTTCTTCATTATTTGCGCAAATGAAGAATATTAGTGTAGTAAAACAGCGGCTTTTAATTAAACTAGGTGCTGGGGTTGGGGTTGCTGCTGCATTTAATGCGCCGATTGGTGGTATGGTATTTGCGATTGAAGAATATGTTAAAAAAATTAGTCCTAAAATTGCGACGATTTTAGTTGGTGGAACGCTTGGTGCTGTTTTTATCTCTAATTTACTAACTGGGAATCAACCGTATATGGGGCAGGTCAGCCCAGCTCAATTGCAGCATAGCTGGCATCATATCCCATTTGCAATTTTGATTGGTTCTTTGTGTGGTTTAAGTGGTGCGTTGTTTACCAAAGCAATAGTTTTTATGACGGTGAATAAAACTTGGTTTTTCAATAGCTGGCGTAAAAAACACTATCTAATAAATGCTTTGATTTTTGGTTTGATTGTAGCCTTTATTGGTCATTTAAGCAGTGGTTTGTCATTTGGTAATGGTGCTGGCTCAACAACTCAGTTTTTGGATAGTTCAACCGATGCACCGTGGTATTATGCGATTGCAAAATTCTTTGGAGCAATAGCTTCAGTCTCGGCAGGTGTTCCTGGTGGATATTTTTCAACGGCGTTATCAATTGGTGCTGGAATTGGCGATTTAGTACATCATTTTTTTAATACGATCCCGTTAGTACAGTTTTATTTGCTGGGTATGGCAGGATTTTTGGCTGCAATTACTCAATCACCGATTACTGCGGTGGCGATGGTAGTTGAAATGAGTGGCTCGAGCCAATTTAGTTTGCCAATTTTGCTCTCCTGCTTTGTAGCAAGTATTATTTCGGAACAATTTGGTGATAGTGTATATCATCAGCAGGTATTAAACTATATTGACCCAAGTCGCTACAAAGAAACACTCTAACTATCCAGACTATTTCGTAGTAGCGTCGTTGCAAGGCTCCTTATGTACTTCTCATGTACACTACGCCGCCTTGCGCCTAGCTTTTACTTTATATTCTGGTAGTTATATATAGTAATACTGTAATAACATTTTAAAATAATAAAAATGAGAGGGAGTCATAATGGAAATTCAACAAGGATATAGCAGAGTTGCAAAAAGCCTACATTGGTTAATTGCATTATTGATCTTTAGTGAGTATTTTATCGGGATTACGCTTGATAATACGGGCTGGAAATGGCTACATTTTCAAGTCGGTAGTGTAATTTTGATTTTGGTATTGTGTCGTATAATTTGGCGGGTAACTCATACTTATCCGGCAATGGATTCTAGCCTTAGCCGTATTAATAAGTTGATGGCGCATGCTGGGCATCATACTTTGTATTTGCTAATGTTCCTGCTTCCAGTATCTGGTTTGATCTTGGTCTTTACTAAAGGCGTGCCACTTGATTTACTAGGGATTCATTTTCAACCTCTAATGGAACCGCTAAACTATCATAGTCGCCATACAATTAAAGAAATCCATGAATATATGGCAAACGGTATCTTCTATTTGGCATTGCTCCATGCACTGGCAGCAATTGGGCATCAGTTTATCCATAAAACACCGATATTAAGTCGTATGCTACCAAAATCATGGTCTAAGTTCATTGAGTAGCCATAGATGAGTGTAAAAAAGACGAATCTTTTACGTTCCTTAGCCAATGTTAGTGGAATGACGCTTATTTCGCGGGTATTCGGTTTTGCTCGGGATATGTTGACTGCGGTTTATTTTGGTGCCAGCCCATTAACTGATGCATTTAATGTTGCTTATAAGCTGCCTAATTTATTACGCCGTATCTTTGCGGAAGGTGCATTTTCACAAGCATTTGTCCCTGTTTTGGCAGAGTATAAAAATACCAAGACCCATTCGGAGACGCAGGCATTTGTTGCCTCAATTACTGGTATTTTGTCTTTTGTTTTGATTATGGTGACGTTGCTTGGGATGATTTTCGCCAGTGTGGTAATTTGGATTACCGCGCCGGGATTTACTAGCGACCCAGTTAAATTTGGCATTACAGTTGAATTATTGCGAATTACATTTCCTTATATCCTCTTTATCTCGCTAGCTTCACTAATGGGAGGTATTTTAAATACTTGGGGCTTATTTTCTATTCCGTCCTTTACACCGACGATTCTGAATATTAGCTTTATTGTTTTTATCTTAGTGTTTCGCCATTTTTTTGATCCTTCAATTTTAACTCTGGCATGGGCGACATTCGTCGGTGGGCTTTGCCAACTGATGTTTCAAGTTCCTTACCTCAAAAAAATTGATATGCTGGTACGCCCTAATTTAAATTGGCATAATCCAGCCGTGCGTAAAGTATTACGCTTGATGGGACCAGCTATTTTTGCGGTTTCGATCTCGCAAATTAGCATGGTTATTAATACAATATATGCCTCATTTTTACCTAGTGGTAGTATTTCGTGGATGTATTATGCGGATCGCTTAATGGAGTTTCCTACTGGTGTATTAGGGGTGGCATTAGGTACGATACTATTACCAAGCTTATCCAGACATGCTAGCTCGGGAAATCGGGAAAGCTTTTCTAAGATTTTGGACTGGGGGATTCGCTTGTGTTTATTATTGGCGTTACCTGCCACGGTTGGTTTGGGCTTGCTGGCAAAACCATTGACGATGACTTTGTTCATGCATGGTAAATTTACTTTACATGATGTAACAATGACCAGCTATGCACTGATTGCTTATTCGGTTGGCTTACTTGGCTTAATTTTGGTTAAGGTGTTAGCACCAGGGTTTTATGCCAATCAGGATATTAAAACTCCGGTAAAAATCGCAATTTTTGTACTGTGTTGCACCCAGTTAATGAATTTGGCATTTATTGGTCCATTTAAGCATGCTGGGTTGTCTTTATCAATCGGTTTGAGTGCTTGTTTAAATGCTGGATGTTTATGTTATTTTCTAATTAAGAAAAAGCTCTATCAACCGCGAGATGGTTGGTATGGATTTTTACTTAAACTATTAACCGCAGTAATTATCATGGGCTTGGCAATTGAACTTTGTTTATACAAATTACCACTAGATTTTGCGGGCAATATGTTTATTCGTATCGGATCATTGGTTGTAATAATTATAGCTGCAGCAATAGCATACTTTGCTTCATTGTTTGCTTTAGGTTTTAGAGTTCGAGATTTTAGTCATAAAGATCATTTTTAGCTTGCATAAGTCGGTTGCTTCTGGTATAATCCAGCCCATATTCTTTTGAAAGGTAACTGTTGTGAAACAAAACATCCATCCTTCATATAAAGAAGTATCTGTTACATGTAGTTGTGGTAACTCTTTTGTTACTAAATCTACTCTAGCTAAAGACGCATTACATATTGAGGTTTGCTCAGTATGTCACCCATTCTATTCTGGTAAACAACGTTTAGTAGATAGCGCTGGTCGCGTGGACAAATTCCGTCAAAAATATGGAATGTTTGGTCAAAGAGCAGCTAAGTAATTATACTTTGCTTATGTTAAAATAGGTAGCTTAAAGCTACCTATTTTATTTGGAATCTAATTGTGCAAGTAGTTACCCAATGTTAACCTATACTCCCAATCCCAAACCACGTCGTAAAGATCGTCCTTGGTTGCTAATCATCATGGTCTTAATCTGGATCGGTGGCGCAACTTTCTTCCATGAACCATGGGAACCATACGAACCATTTGTAGTCGCTGTAGTTAAAAGCATGATTACAAGCAATTCTTGGTTAGTTCCGTATATCGCCAAAGGCACACCTTATTTAGATCTCCAGCCATTTTACTTCTGGCTTTATGCTTTGATTATTAAAATTTTTGATTTCAGCAACATTGTAAATGCGGTACGCTTGATTAATTCAGTAATTATTTTTGCCGTAATTGTTTTAATGGGGCGAATTGGTTCTGGACTTTTGGCATTCAAAAATGGTCGCAGTGTCGTAATGATACTAATTAGTACTATTGGATTCATCAATAACGCCTATCAACTGGCTCCTAATCTTGTCATACTTCTTGGCTTTGCACTATATTTTGCTGCTTTACAGCAGTCTCAAGAGCGCCCGGGTATTTCTGGTTGGGTGCTATCAGTTGGTCTAATTTTTATTTCACTTAATTTCACTGGTGAATTTTTGGTCATCGCGCTGCTAATGTTGATAGTTCTACCATTTCTAAATCGTGAATGGCGTAATAGCAATTATTATATAACCACCCTTTCAGGGATTGCATTATTTGCTTTAATTTTTTTCTCTTATGCTTGGCAGCTAAATAATGTTGATCATGAATTTTTCTTACAGTGGAAAACGCGTTATACAGCATTTATTGTATACCATCCATTGTTATGGCTTAGTGGAATTGGCTTTTATCTCCAAACCTTACTTTGGTATATAATCCCCAGTTGGATATTGGTTTTATGGACAATTTATAAACGCCGTAAGCGGATTTTTGCCGATAAAATTCTGGGCGCGAGTGTTTTGTTTATTGTTATGTTGTTTGGTTTTGCATGTCTGAGCGGACAACAACAAGAAGCCAAAATCTTTCCGATAATAATTCCATTTGTCTTGCTTGCGTCAGTTGAAATTGACTCAATTCGTATTAGTATTGTTTCACTGATGAATTGGTTTTGTATTTTTACCTTTGGATTAGCTGGTCTCGTTATTACGGCGCTATATATTGCACTTAATTTTGGATGGCCTGCGGATTTATTTGGTAAAGCTCAGTTTTTTGCTCCAGATTATGTATTTCAGTTTAATGCATGGCAATTAGCTCTGGCAGTATTGATTAGTGGAATCTGGTTGTTTATGATTACCCGCAAACAAATTCGCGGGCGAGAAATGGTTAGTAACTGGGCAAGCGGGAGTACCTTTGTGCTGGTGCTGTTTGTGTCTCTTTGTTTACCATGGTTTAACTCGGTATTAAGCTTTAAAGATATGGTGGAAAGTAGCCGAGTTTACCTTAAAAGTAACACTACTTCTTGTATCGCAACTAATGGTAACAATAATATTCAAAACGCGATCTGGTATTATTATGCGGACATCAATCTTAAACCAGAGCCTGATTTTACTGCTGGAGAATGCAAGCAGGCTTTAATTGGCGTTGAGCGTAATATGACGATTAATTATCCAGGGTGGCACGTTGCATGGAGTGCTAAGCGTCCAGTTGATAGTAAACGTTATATATTACTGGAAAGAAATTAAAATCTATACCACCCATAAATCAAATACATCATCCGTAATATCGTAAGAACCATCACGAATAAATCCTGCGGGAAGTGCCGTATCATAGCCAAGCTTTAATGATATATCCCGCAGTGCTTCCTTATCCCTAACCTTAAAAATAGTTTTTAGTTGATCTAAGGTTTTATTGACCATTGCAGCTGATACTTTATATCCAAAGCAATGTAACCAAATTGAAACTTCCTTATATGAATAATTGCGTACATAAAGGTAAAGTACCATTCGTTGAGCATGAGTTAATTCAATATGGACAAAGTCTTCTTTCTTTGTTGGAAAGCCTTTGATGTCATACATTTTAGAAGCAATATTGAATAATCTGGCGAATGAATATTGCCGAATTTGAGCGTGTATACATAAAAAATTATGTTTAGCATCAAATATAGGCATTTTATGTACCACAAATAAATCTGCAGTTAAATTATGGTTAATAACATCCATATAGATTCGTTTTTGACCAGTTTCTCGTACTACTTTATTTTGAGCGCTAAGTAAAGTAGCAATGTTTTTGTATGTTTCTAATCTTGGAATAGCTTGAGTTTCAAAGGTGTGGTTAAGTATTTGATCTCCATCGCTAATCTCAAATTTTTGTTTAAATTCATTACTTATTGCAATGATAATATCATTTTGATCTTGTAGGTAAGCAATATGTTTGTTACTGTTACAAATTATTGTAAAACTTCGTAAATACTCATTAATATCTGCAGCTGCAAAGATATTATCAGATAGATTAGAAGCCATATTTAATTCCTGTTAATTACTAAATTGATAGAGAATATGATTATAACAATCTTTGATAGTGTATGCATTCATTATTCGATTTCATAGAAATAACTTGGACTGGTATAAATTTTTATACTCATATTGACTTTGCTTATTTTTAATTGTCAAAAATTAAATTTTATAGAGCATTTTTATCATTGGATACTAATTTTGTATTAACTAATACATTGATTTGTAATGTATTAGTTGTAATTTAATTTGTTGATGTTTTTGTTTGACTAATTTAATATCTACCCTAAAAATTTGGGTGGTATCAAATTGGGTGGTAATTTTTGCCCAGATAGTAATTTGTACTGTGGCAGAAATATAATCTTGGCTGCCAATATATGGGTGTTTTAAATATTCATGTTTGCTCAAGAGTTTAAATGTGAGTTTAATAATTTAAGTCAAAATCTTAAAGCGTAAAAGTGATATTTTAATTTAATGAGCAGATGGTATTTAAATTCTAAGGTTTAGGTTACTTAAGATTGCCTAACTAAAACTTAACTTATAAGGAAATTAGATTAAGATGAGAAATCATAAATTAAAAGCATTGAGTCTGGTATTGCTACTTCTGAGTGGATGTAGCAATACTGGCAATAGTGGTGGAACAGGAGCAGTTCCAACGGCTGAAGAAGCGGTGACTTTAGAAAATCCGGTACGTCTAGATCAGCTAGGAGTATTACCTGCGAGTAATAGCTCAGCTGCATCTTATTTATTACAATTAACCAACTACAGCAAAGAGAAATATACTCTGGACTCAGTACGAGTTATTGATTTAGATACAGGCAAAGATAGTAAACTGGTAAGCGTAGCCTCTCAGGCATGTAGCACGGTATCGGCTAATGGCAGCTGTTCGATACAGTTAACACCACATACTTCACATAGCGCTGATGTTAAGCTGGAAGTAAATCTAAAAGACAAACTTGGTGCAAACACAAAATTAGTGCAATTAATCCGGGTAAGCGGAGAGCTGAGTAGCAATAATGGCGGAATCGTGATGCTAAATGATGTTGACCGGATTGTGACTGAAGATGGTAACTATAGCTTATCGATTCCGGTGGTCTTAGGTGAAAGTTATGATGATATCAAAGCGAGCAACGGAAGCTTGATCTGTAATACCGACGGCTATCAAAAAGGCAGCAGCTGTACTTACCAAGTAAGCGGTAAAGTATCGGGAACTAGTGCGGTAGTATCTACTCGCTTGGAAGGGATAAAAGCTGGTAAAACAGCAACCGTACAGGAAGCAAATACTAAGGTAGAAGTAGCTAAGGGAGCACATTTGTTATTAAGCCATGGGGCAAAGATTAACCATCCAGAGTCTAGTACGGAGATAACGGTATTTAATAGTGGAAATATACAAGCGACTAGTATAGCCGCAAGTGTTGAAGCTAATTCTGGCTTGGAAATCACTGCCGCGGCAGCTAATAATTGTGAAGCAACTCTCGTTGCTAATGATACATGTAAAGTAAAAGTGAAGATAAAAGGCTCTAACAATGGACAAGCACCAGTAAAAATAGCCTATAAAGATGGTACAACAGATAATACAGCACAGACCAATGTACGTTATAAAGTAGCAGCTGCGACCGCGGGTGTGACATTCACTGAATCAAGTAATAATTTAGCTAATGCGATAATTGGTGGTAAAACCCGGGAAGCAACGATAACGATTAAGAATACAGGTAACCGTACACTAGAAGGTATAAGCTATTATCTTGCCCCAGCAGGCAGTAGTGGACTGACAGTGGTAAAGGGGGCTGAAAATGGTTGTAACTTAGCTGGTGCAACTCTGGCAGCTAACGAGAGCTGTACTTTAATTGTGAAGTATGCACCATCAGCAGCTTTTAATGGTAGCAAATCAATTAATCTGGTGATTAATGCTAAATATATAGATCAAAATGGACAGTCTCATTCATTGATAAGTGCTCAAGGTCTAACTTATTCTGCAACAAAAGCCACTTCAGGTAACTTAGTATGGAGTCTTATTAGCGGGAATGCTAATCTTTCGATTCTAAATAATGGATCAAACTCAGAATCAGCAACATGGGAATTAAGAAATACTCTTGCTGCCGATGAAAATTTAGCAGCTCAAGCGGTAAATGTGAGCTTGGTAACTCCATTCGCAATTAATGGGTTAGCAGTAGCACCTGTTAATGCAACGACATGTCCTCTAACTAACTCTAGTATTGCGGGAAATAGTTTTTGTCAATATAAAGTAACCTATGGTCCAACCAGAGATGAACAAGCGCAAATTGATGTTGGTTTAAAAGCTGCTTATAATTTCTATTCAGGAGTTGCAGAATCAAGTAGTGCTAAATTTAAGGTAGCCTCGTCTGCTGCGCTACAGCCAAAAATTGAAGTAGGCGTGGCAATCTCGGGTACTCAGGTTACAGGTGATGGTAGCCAAACCACACCATGGAGCTTTACTGCTTATAATGATAAGACTATCAACTTAACCTATACCTTTACCAATAATGGTAGCTTAAAAGCAGAGAAATTTAACATTGATCTTGGTAACTTGCCTCAAGGTAGTGCGTTGAAGAATACAGATTGTCCAAATGGGGCGGTAGCTTCTGAGCTTGAATTAGGTGCTAAATGTACTGCAACTATAGATATCCCTGATCCAGACCTATTTGCGGTACCAAATTTAGTCAATGGCAATCTAAATAGTGTGATTCTAAAACTCGATCTACCATATAGCTATAATTATAACAATAGTGTGTATCGTGGACAAGGGGATACTAAGCATGTGAAATTTAACCGTTTATGGGCAAATATTGTGCATACGACACAAGCAACATCATCTACGGAGAGTACCTATGTGTTTGAGATACAATCTACAATAAGTGGACTAGATAACGCAGCTAAAAACTATCCAATAACTGTTACGCCAAGCCTGAAACATCCAATAACTGGAGCTACCCTTACACCATGTACGATAGCAGATACCAATGAGGATAGTTGTATCAATACGATATCTTTGCCTAAAAATATGTTTGTACCTGGCGCACAATTGTTAGTGAGCTTCAGTACATTGGCTAATGGTATTAATACTCAAAATGCAATTATTTCTGATTACTCTGTTGGTTCAACAGTGGTAGCAATGCACAATCAAACTGAACTTGTAAATGCGTTTAAAGGTGATACATCTGGGAAATTATTTATTCTTGAGAATGATATTGCATTGACGGGTAATTGGACTCCAGTTGCGGTACTAAAGAATGCAACATTTGATGGGCAGAGCTACAAGACTACAAAATTAAATGTTAATAATACTTCTGATTCTAATACTGGGTTCTTTGGTCTTACTCGGGACGTTATAATCAAAAATTTAAACTTGCAAGGTGAAGCTAATACTACAAACCCCCATGGTACAGGATTACTTGTTGGCAGGGCAGATGGTAAATTAACTCTACTGAATAGTAATTTTAATTCTAAAGTTAAAGCAAAACGTTATCTTGGTGGGATAATTGGAACCTCTTATAAATATGTAAATATAGAATCAGTAACTGTTATTTCTGATGTTGAAGCTCAAGATTATACTGGAGGTTTAACTGGTTACACAGAAGGTATGACTATTTGGAAAAATATTCGTATAAACTCTAAAGTAAATGGAAAAGAACGTGCTGGAGGTATATCTGGTAGTCTTTACAAATCAGAATCATATATAGCTGAAAATATTATTGTTGATGCTGAAATTACGGTTGAATCAGGTGGATCACAAATTGGAGGTGCTTTTGCTGCAACTAGAGGAATGAAAATGTCTAATATTGATGCAACAATTAATATTACTGGAGGCAATGCAACAAGAGTTGGTGGTTTAGTTGGTGATTTATCTTGGGAGGCAGATGAAGATAAGCTATCAAATGTAATAGTACGAGGAGTAATTTCAACTTCAGTCAATCCGGCAGAGAGTGCTAATCGTATCTCTGGAATTGCTTCTACTGTAACCAAATCAGAGATAAATAAAGCTGTTGACATGACTACCATCGCATATACTAATGGTACGACTACCACTAATTACGTAAGTCCATTAACATCAGTAAATTTGAGTAACTATGTTAATAGTGGCAATGTATTCTACGC
>SSGY01000212.1 GCA_008017145.1 Neisseriales bacterium | reverse complement strand
GCTAAAAAACGTTTAAGTAAATTAGCTAAAAAATATGGCGTAAACTTGGTATTTTTTGATGGTCGTGGTGGACCTCCATCGCGTGGCGGTGGTGAAACTTATTCTTTCTACCGTAGTTTGGCACGAGAAATTGATGATCATGAGATTCAATTAACAATTCAGGGACAAACCATTTCGGCTAATTTTGGGACTCCTGCCGCGGCAACTTTTAATCTTGAACATTTGCTAAGCGCTGGTCTTGCTGGACGCTTATTCAGTACCGATGGAGATACTTTAGATGCAGAGCAAGAGCAGTTAATTGAACAACTAGCACAATATGCCTATGAAAGTTATACGGGGCTTAGAAATGATCCTTTGTTTGTTAGTTATCTTGAAGAAATAACACCATTAAAATATCTATCTGAAGCCAATATTGGTTCAAGACCAGCAAAGCGCAATAGCGGTAGTAAATTAAAACTTGAGGATTTACGTGCCATTCCATTTGGCGGTGCTTGGATGCAAATGAAACAAAACATATTGGGCTATTATGGAGTAGGGAGCGCATTTAGCCAAATGATTCGTGAAAATCACGACAATGTGAATAAGTTTAGTAAACTTTATCAGTCTTCATTATTGTTTAAAGGCTTAATGGATAATGCAATGCAAAGTCTGGCACATACGAATTTTGCATTAACTCGCCATCTGCAAAGTGATGAAAAATTTGGCAAATTTTGGCAAAAGATTTATGCTGAAGCTCAGCTGAGTCAACAATTGTTGCTATTGATATCAGGACATGACAGATTAGTGGCAGAAAACCAAATTAAAGGGCAGTCAATTAAGTTTCGCGAGCAGATCATACAACCGCTGGTAATAATTCAGCAGTACGCAATGGATAAACTGCGCCATTTATCTTCAGACGATCCACAATATGCGCCCTTTGAGAAAATAGTCAAAAAGTCACTTGCAGCCAGCATTAACGCCAGCCGCAATTCGATTTAGCAAAAGAAACTATTTAGCTGCGGATGAATTTGTATTTATGCTCGCCGAAGTGGTTGTTTTTGTCGCTTTAGGCGGGCGTACTTTACATTTTACAAAAACATAGTCTTTGTAATAGCAAACCATATAGCTATGATCATCGGTATAAAATTTAACTTTATCTAGATTAATTTCATCATAAGGATCACTATTTTGAGTCATAGCAGCACCGCCACCTGGGCCACGGAAAGTGCGTCCGGCAGTGTTTTCTTCATGTTCCACAATCGTTGCATGCCGGCAATTATTGAGTAAGTCAGATTCGCTGCTATTGGGCGTAACTGCGATTTTATTGCAGCTATAATTAGATTTACTAAAGTCTACTTTAGTCATTGCAAATGCTGAACTACAGCTTATTGCTAAGATACCGAGTAATAATTTTTTCATGATGTCTTCCATATTTTATTAGTTATTTAGACTCTTCTTGTTTGTTTAAGTTAGGTTTTTTTAGCTCAGCCTTACATTTATGTATTTTTCCACCTTCAAAATTACAAATAAGTTCTTGGTTTTCATCATCATAGAATCTCATTTTATGTAATGAAATTTCCTGATCTGGGGTCGTCATCTGAGTGATATCAGCACCACCACCGGAGACTCTTGATGGATTGCGTCCCTCAATTCCATTTTGTTTGTAAAATGATTTTACCTTATCGCAATTAAGTGTGATTTCAGATTCACTTGATTTATTGGTTAATTTAACCTGATTGCAAGTAAAATCATGCTCATCCAAATTAACCGCTGTCATAGCAAAGCTTGGCATAAAGACTATTGATAGACACATTGCTGCCACTATTTTCTTCATGGTGATAAATTCCCTGTAATATAAGTTTAATTTAGTAGGCATAGAATACACCAACTTCAGAGGTCCATGCGTTAGTACCATTTGGATTTTGTGCAGGTAGCCACTGATTAGCATAAACCCCAAATAAATACAATCCGCGTACTTGCGGGATTGAATAATTTAATAACAAATCAGCTTCTTGGATTCCATTATATTGAACATTACCACTCGTTGCCATAATGTATGCTGGTGAAATAGTTAAGTTATTATTTAAAAAGCCAAATTGTGTAGACAATTTATATTCCGAACCAGTAAAACCATTGCTAATCATATTGGTAGACCAACCATTTGAGTAAGTAGGGTCAACGGATTGTCCAACTGTATATGGAGATACAAACGCACCACCATTATAGCCATTGGCGGCTCCCCACATAGTATTGGCACTTAGATTTAGCTGAAACCAATCATATGTCCAGTTACCACGAATACCCGCCATATAGCTTTGAATAATTGTACCATTGTATTGCGTAATTGCATTATTAGCTTGAAACCATTGCTGATCGGTACCAGCCTGCGCTGAAATATTAAACGAAGATTTATCATTTACTGGCAGAGTTAAACTGGTATCACTATATAAAAGCGTTCCATAATTATCGAATTGATAACCCCATAGCCGTAAGTTATAGTTGTTGCTAAGTCCACTGTAATTAGCGCCAAGCGCTACGGTTCCATTTGATGCAGCGTACCCATTACTCACGGAGATACCATTCTGGGTGATGCTATAGTTGGTATTGCCAGTAAAGCCTGGAGCAGCACCGTATTGTGCAGCATTAAAGGCTAATGCAGTTAACAACCATCCTCCACCTGGATAAACGTTAACCAGTGCACCCTGATAGGTTGCTGGTACGGTTAGTAAGTTATTTTCATAATTTCCATTTATCCATGGGCTGTTGTTAATTCCGATATAACCAACATCCGCTTGAACTGTATTTTTATATTGGTACTCAACAAAAGCTTCAGAAATCATTGCTTGAGAGTAGGTTGTATTATAAATTGAATAATCTTTACTCCCTTGTTGGGTTGCAAGACCATCTTCTTGTGCCGCAAATAGCGGATTCATCGTACTAAATAATCCACCGATTGAAAAGCCTGCGGCTTGCCCCGTTTGTGCAAATATATTTGCGCCATATGAGTAAGGTTGTACCGACCTGTTATAAGGAGCAGGATTATTGCCACTATTGGCCGTCCCTGCTGCATTGACGGTTGTACCTGCATACACATTGTAAGTACCATCTTCAAACCACTTTTGCCAGAAATTTTGATTGGCAGTCTGACTTTCATTCACGATTAAAGTACCACCACCTGTGGTAGGGTAGTTTTCAGAATTATAAGGGTTTTGTAAATATGCGCTTCGGTTTATAAACCCCGCGTTATTATTTGGAGGTGATGCGCTTGGAGTTGGCGATGGGCTGTTTGCCACAGCGGATTCAGCACTATTATCAGCAAAAACCAATGATGGTAACGTAGCGCCTACAGAACATAGAATCAATAATAATTTTTTCATAATCAACTTTCTTATGACCTAATGATAGGTGATGCTTTGAAGTATAAAGCTCAGACTAATTATAATTTTACCTCTCCCAGAAAGGATTTTAGCTTATCAAATTGAGTTGCGAATAAAAAATGAGTTAAATTTACCTAAAATCAAGTAAAATCACGCTTTGTTATGTTTATATGTCGCTTTAATGACACATAATTTAACTACTCTTTAATTGTTTAATGATAAGAAGAATGAATATACAAAAGTTTATAATAGTTAGTGGTATTACTTTATTGTTATCGGCATGTAATAATAAAAATGCACATGAGGCAGTAAGAATAAATCCAGAATTGATTGGTATGTGGAGTGATGATGCTGGTTGTAATTTAACATTGCTGCAAATGAATCAAGAGCTCATTTTGGATAGCTTTAATAATGCACAAGGTGTATCTAAATCAAAGATAAAATTAAATATACGAAAAGATAGTGTCATGACTAGGATAATTGCAAGTGACCCAACTAATAATTGGTCCGCAATTTTTTCAGAAGGATTGATTATGGTCGATAATAATTTGTGTAAGCGAGCGCTACATAAAGTCGATAGCAAATAAAAAATGCCGTTTTTGTAACGGCATCCTATATTTCTATTCTGCAGATATAATTCGCGTGCCATTATTTGCGCATAATGCCTTTAGCCCCGCGTGAGTAATTATGCAGCGAGCAATTGTATACGATGCTGTCGCTGGAGCTGCTACAGTTTCTGGTTCATCGGAAGAAACTACCGCATTAACGGCTGCACGTGAGCTCATGCTTGACAAGTCTATTAATTTTTCTTTTTTAAGATAAACCATGTTATAAACAAAGGTGTCTTGATCAACTTCAAATTGCTTAGAGCTGATTTCAACACGCTTTTCATCAGCATAAGTAGCCGATATTGATTTTAAAATTGATAACTGAAGTTCGAAATTTAGCATTGTAAAATGACCCCTACATCTATAAAAAACAGATAAAATGATTACAAAATATTCGGTAAATCTTTGAATTGACAAGATTATACCAAACCCATACTTATCTTGTCCAGCACTAAAAATTAGTTGCTTTTGCTGCATTTGCTAAATATGGTATAATAAATCCCCGTTAGAAGTTGTATAACGGTTAATCTTGTGTGATTTCAGTTATTTCAGCAATAAATTAATTTAATTGAGAGAGAAAGTTTATGAAAAATTTATTACTTATTTTATCTGGTTTTGCATTTTGTGGTGTTGCTTCAGCAAGCTCTGCTGTTACTTTTCCAGTTAATTGTGCAAATAATGTAAGTATTACTGCGACATCAACATTACAAGATGTACAAAAATGCACGATTGATAAGCAAAAAACCAGTAAGGGAATGTATGAGGTAAAATTTACTGATGCAAATAAACATAAGTATACTTGTTATTTTGCAAACAATACGCCAACCGAAGTTATTAATCATTGTGAATCGTAATTTACATCTATTGAATAAGATGTAAAAACCAGCCAATTGGCTGGTTTTTACATGACGAAAGAAAAAGGATATTAAGAATGAGTTGGATTTATTTAGTTCTAGCTGGATTTTGTGAAATTGGTTGGCCAATTGGTTTGAAGTTGGCGAGCGGGAAATCTCCATATTTATGGACATTATTTGCAATTACTGCTATGGCATTGAGTGGCTATCTGCTTTATCTGGCACAGCAGTCAATTCCAATGGGGACAGCATACGCTATTTGGACCGGAATTGGGGCTGTAGGTGCTTTCATTGTTGGTATAATCTGGTTTAAAGACCCCGCAACTTTGTTTAGAATTATTTCGGTTTCTTTAATCATTTTTGGTATAATTGGTCTTAAGCTTTCTGCCCATTAGTAGGTTGTAGCACGAAATATATTAAAAATCAGATTTAAATAAATATGATGGTAGACCAACAAACCATTGGTTATGAATAAAGTAATTACTCACTAACAAACTGCCACAATATGCTGTAAGAGTTAGGAACAAGGCGACGTTGTACATGAGAGGTACATGAGGAGCTTAGTTCCGAAGCTGTTGCTGCATAGGGTGAGCAGTTACCAATAAAAAGGAAATAAGCATGACTCAGCTAGTAGATGCAGCAATTAGCCGCAAAGAGTTAAAAGGTTCTAATTTTGAAATGACCTATGGTGGTGCAACTAGCTTCATGCGCCGTAACTATACCAAAGATTTAACAGGCGTAGACGTTGCTGTCAGTGGTATTCCATTTGATTTGGCGGTTACGTATCGCAGTGGTGCTCGTCTTGGACCACGCGCAATTAGACAAGCTTCGGTACAATTAGCTGAATTATTGCCATATCCTTGGGGATTTGATCCATTTGAACAACTTGCAGTAGTTGACTATGGAGATTGTTTTCTTGATCCGCATAATCCACTGAGTATTCGTGATGCAATTACCGATCATATTCGTAACATTGTTGAACATAACGTTTTTCCTCTTACCTTTGGTGGTGATCACTATGTCACTTATCCAATTTTATTGGCGATGGCTGAGAAATTTGGTAAAGGAATATCTATAATTCATTTCGATGCTCATTGCGATACATGGCCTGATGATGAAGAATATTCATTAAATCATGGTACGATGTTTTATAAGGCGATTAAAAATGGTATTGTTGATCCAGCCAAGTCAGCTCAGATTGGAATCCGTACTTGGAATGACGATTTTATGGGGACTAATATTTTTGATGCGCAGTATGTACATGATAATGGTTGGCAACAAGTAGTTGCGCAGATTAAAGAAATAGTTGGGGATAATCCAGTTTATTTAACTTTTGATATTGACAGCTTAGATCCTGCATTTGCACCAGGTACAGGTACTCCAGTTCCGGGTGGGTTAAGTTCGGCACAAGCATTAGCAATAGTGCGCAATCTGGATGGACTTAATTTAATTGGAGCAGATGTAGTTGAAGTGTCTCCTAGTTATGATCACGCTGAAATAACTGCTTTGGCGGCTGCACATGTAGCATGTGATGTAATTTGTTTATTAGCACAGCAAAAATCACGTGACTAATCAGGCTATTAGGACAATTGGGGTAAAGGCAGTTGTCTTTATGATGATGACATCCTGTCTTGGAATGCGTTGGATTCCTGTAGCTGGAAGTATTGGTCCTGCCGCAATTGTCTTATGGTTAATCGCTGCGTTGGCTTTTTTTGTTCCGCTGGCATTAATCGTAATAGAACTCTCACTTAATTATCCTGAAAATGGTGGCATATCTCTCTGGACTCGCAAAGGGCTTGGTAAAAGAGCGGGGTTTTATGCTGCGTGGTTTTATTGGGTAAATAACGTTGTTTATTATCCAGGGGCTTTGACTTTTATTGCCGTTAACGTTGTTTACTTAATTGGCGATCATTCTTTAGCCGAAAACTCTCGCGTTATCGTCCCTCTCGTAATCGCTTGCTTTTGGGCTGCCGTTTGGCTAAATATTTCAGGTATACACTACATTTCCAGATTAACCACCCTTTCTGGACTATTTAATTTTCGCTTAGGTTTGTTCTTTATTTTGGTCGGATGTTACTATGTAATCAGCCATGGGCATAGTGCAACTAGTTTTGCGCCAGATCAGTTTATTCCGCATAGTGATATGTTTCGTAGCCTCTCTGATGTATCTGTTTTAATGTTTGCATTAGCCGGTGTTGAAATTATTCCAACTGTTGGTCGTGCAATTAAAAACCCTGAGAAAAATCTAACTAAGGCTATTATTATTGGTGGAATTCTTTTAGTTAGTCTATATATATTGGGCACCATCGCAATAAACTTTATTATGAGCCCACATGAATTGACCCAAACAACTGGTTTAGTGGCTTCATTTTATACTTTAACGGCAAAATTGCACTGGTCGAGCTGGGTAGTAAGCTTTCTGGTAGTGTCTTTAATTTTTGTTGAATTTGGCGGGCTTAATTTGTGGCTTATTGCATCAAGTGTAACATTTTTTCAAGGAACTGAAAAGGGGATACTCCCTGAGTGGTTACAGCGCATAAATAAAAATTATGTTCCAGCAAATGCATTGATATTTCAGGGTGTTATGGTTACTTTTATTGTTATGATTACCAAATTTATGCCTACTGTTAATGCTATGTATATGGTGTTAATCTTAATGGCTACAATTATTTATTTTATTCCATACCTATTTATGGTAATCGCATATCTTAAGTTAAGGCATAATAACGCGTTAATGAAAACAATTCTCTCCAATAAAATGGCGAAGTTAATGGCGTTTTTGACTTTTATCTCAGTGTTAATGGCAATTGTGCTTACAATAGTACCTAGTGCAGATATAGTAAAGCGTCGTGATATTGTACTTTATGAGCTGGAACTCATCGGTGGTCCACTATTGTTTTATCTATCTGGAGTTGTTATTTATTCTCGCAGAAAACTCACTTCTTTTATTAAAAGGTAATTACTAATGGCTGTAATTAAAGAAACTAATTGGAACTATAAAAAATCTGCTGATTTTTATTGTGTTCACGGCTGGTCAAATAGTTATTTTGATATTAATAAAACAGGTCAATTAACAGTTAGGCGAGGTAAGTACCTTAAAGATGTTCCAGTAGCTTTAGTCGATATAATTGATGCTGCATGTAACAAATACCAATTACAAACACCATTGGTCTTGAGATTTACTGATATTGTCAAAAATCGGGTTGAACGTATTACTAATGCTTTTAATAAAGCGCGTAAACAATTACATTATCCTGCAGAGTATACTTTGATTTATCCCATTAAAGTAAATCAGAACCGCGCGGTAGTCGAAAGTATTATTGAAGCTAAAGCAAATAATGGGCTTGAGGCAGGAAGTAAGGCAGAGCTTCTAGCAGTATTGTCATTAGTAAAAAATAATAAAACACCGATTGTTTGTAATGGTTATAAAGACCGTGACTATATTCGAATGGCTTTAATTGCACGTAAACTTGGACGAAATATTACTATCGTTATTGAGAAAATGATTGAGGCTCAATACGTAATCGAGCTAGCTAAAGAATTAGATGTTGTACCTTTACTTGGCGTTCGTTGCCGTCTGGCGTTAACGCTGGCAGGTAAGTGGTCACATTCTGGCGGTGAAAAATCCAAGTTTGGTTTGAGCACTACTCAAATTTTAGAGCTAATTAAATTGTTGCGTACAAATGAGCTGCTGGATTGTTTACACCTCATCCATTGTCATCAAGGCTCTCAAATCGCCAATGTGAACGACATTCAGCACTACATTAATGAATTATCTCAAGTTTATGTTCAGCTTTGCAAACTTGGGGTAAATCTTAAAATTATTGACACTGGTGGTGGTCTTGCAGTTGATTACGAGGGGAGTCGTACCCGTAGCTTTAACTCAACTAATTATACATTATCTGAATATGCGATGACACTTTTAGAAACAGTTAAAAAAATTGCGGAGAAAAATGACTTGCCTTTACCTCAGATTTACACTGAATCAGGGCGTGCAACTACTGCGCATCATGCTGTATTTGTGACTAATATTGTTGAAGTGGAGAGTGTAGTTGGCGAAGAAGTTCCTGATATCGGTAAAACCAACGATGAAGATTTGGTAGAACTGGATAATATGCTGGATTCAGTTGATAGCTTGCCAATTAATGAAATTTATACTTCAAGTGTTCTAGCTATTGAAAGTTTACATAATCGTTTTTCAGCAGGGGATTTATCTTTAGAAAAACGTGCAGTTGCAGAACAATTATTTTCTCATATTAAACTTGAAATTATCAAGCGTCTCAATCCATTGCATCGCTCGCATCGTGATTTGTTTGATAGGCTGGATGAAGATTTGGCTAAGAAAATTATTGCTAATTTTTCACTCTTTCAATCAATTCCAGATAGCTGGGCAATTTCCCAATTATTCCCGGTAATGCCATTATCTCAGCTGAATGAAGAACCAACAATGCGTTCGATTATTGAAGATATTACGTGTGACTCTGATGGTAAAATAAATAACTATATGGATTATCAAGGTAATGAACCATCATTAAAACTACCAAAATATAATGCCAAAAACCCATACTTGCTTGGAATATTCTTAGTTGGTGCTTACCAAGAGATTATGGGTAATATGCATAATCTATTTGGACAAGTAACTACTCTAGATATTTGTTTAGATGGTAAAGGTGGCTTTGAGTTTGAAGCAGTCCATGACGGATTTACCAATAAAAACTCACTGGAACATGTTGGTTATGATATTGTTGAAATGCTAGATTTAGCTAAAAAATCACTAACGACTTTAAAAATATCTAAAGCAGAGCAGTTACACTTATTTAATCAAATAAAAGGTGTATTTGAATCACATACTTACTTAGTGTAAGCAAAACCGGTCATAGACCGGTTTTTTTAGTTTAGATTAAAGCTTGGTGTAGTAAAGAGTAAATTTTTAACCGGATAATTATACTTCTTAGCAATATCAATTAATTTTTGAATGTCTTGTTGATTGCTGCTTTCGCTGCGAGACAATAACCAAAGATATTCATGATCTGGGCTACCAACAACTGCGTAGTGCTGATAATCGGTATAAATAACCCAATAGTCAGCCTTGGCTACAGGCATCCAGCTTGCCCAGCCTGGCATGTAGCTTAGTTTTAACTTTGCTATACTGCTTGATTCTGCCGTGAAATAAGCTTGACCTTTATTTTGCGTAAATTGTCCATCTTCCAAACGGCAGCGATTAGTTAAGTTAAGTTGCTTTTTACTTTCATCAAATTGATATGTAACTGTAGTTGGCGCTAAACAGTCCCGTTCAATATGCATCGGAAAACGGGCAATTTCATACCAAGTTCCCAGATAAGATTCTACTTGAAAATTATTAATTGCTTCAACTTGTTGGGTCTGGGTAAGCTGTTCTGCCATAACTGTGCTACTAGCAGCAATCATGGATAATAAAAGTATTTTTTTCATATTATTCCTAAAAGTTATATTTTCCACCAACACCAAAGACATTGATGTTTCCCCAATTATTACCTGTAAATGGCATCATTCCATAATCTTCAAAAGTTATCCCCCAGTGTTGGCTAAGTTTTAATTCAGCACCTAATGCCATGTATAAACCAAAACCAACGCCTGAGCTATCACCATTCCAATCGTAATTAGTTAAACCTGATTGCATTGCCATTGATGAGGTTGAATAAGCAACGCCCAAACCAGCTTTCGCATAGACACTAAAAATATCGCTAAATGGTAGTGAGCCTTTAGCTGCAATATCGGCAAACGATTGTCCCTGAGTATAATTTCCGCTGTATCCAGCACTGTTATAAGTTGTCGAAATAGCATTAACCCAAGTTGCTCCAACCTCTGATGCGAGATACTTATTATAGTTATATCCAACATTTAAAGTGAGCGCTGGAGCAGCTGTCCACCAATTTTGGATGTTAGCATAACCAACATCGGCATTTATGTATAGATTACCTTCCGCACTGCTTAGTCCAGAGGCAAAAATAGCAACGATGCTAAAAATTTTTTTTGAGGTTATGTGAATTTTATTATCCTTGATGTGCTAAGTTTAAAGCGTAATTTTACCAAGAAGGATGCTGTTGGAGTTAAATATTTACTGTTTGACTTTTAAAGAAATTAAGTCTTTTGGGTATAAATTGCTATTTTTAAAAGTAATGTTAACCGATCGACTTAAGAATTGAAAGTTAATTAAGCATTGGTTATTTGAGTACATGGGCTTTTCTTTTGTAATTAGTTATTAGAATCTATTGTTAGGTGTGATAAAATCACGCCTTATTTAGCAAATTAGCAATAAGGTAAATCATGCATAAACCAAAGTTATCCCCACGGCGCATCTCACGTTCTTTAGCTGTGCAAGGGATTTATTTTTTTCAAACCAATCCTAAATCAGTTAGTGAAATCGAGGATTTTCTCCAAAATACAAATGAAGAAATTTATGTTCGTGCAAATTATGATCTACTGCATTATTTATTGGAAATGTCAACCGATAATTTTGAACAGAGTCTAGCACTTTATGCTGGATATTCAGATCGTCCAGTTAATGAAATACAAACTACAGAGAAGGCTATTTTGGTAATTGCCTCAGTTGAGTTAAAGTATAATGCAGAAGTGCCTGCGCCAGTGATTATAAATGAGGCAATTGAACTTGCCAAAATTTACGGCGGTGAAGATTCATTTAAATTTATCAACGGGCTCGTTGATAAATTAGCCATGAATTTACGTCAAAGTGAAATGGAACATGCGCGGAAAAATCGCCGTAAAGTCAACCACGGTTAAATTAAACTATGTTTTAATCAGTAAATACTGCTGTTTATCAAATTAAAAGTGAGCACTTTTGTGCTCACTTTTAATTTGATTTTTTGGTGCTATGCTTTTTATTGGTTTTGGCTTTAGATTTATGTTTTTTCGTGGTAGTGTGATGTGATTTTTTTGTCTTATGACTGGTTTTCTTGCTTGTAGTTGGGCTGTTTGTTGCAGCTGTAGAACCTTTTACCATGATAACTTTTGGTTGTTGAGTAGTAGTCGATTTTGCATCGGTATTAACGCTTCCTTCCGCGCTATCTAAAGCAGGATCTGCAATTGCGATAGAACAACACACCGATAGAGCCACTAATAATTTCTTCATATATTTTCCTTTTGCTAACGTATAGTTTGATTAAAATAAATCACAGTCAATTTGTTTACTAAGTAAATCTTCAGCTTCCTCACGTTTACGAATTAGATGTGTTTGTCCTTGGTGGAATAATACTTCGGCTGGACGGCAGCGTGAGTTGAAGCTACTGCTCATTTCAAAACCATAAGCACCAGCATTGTGAAATACCAAATAATCACCTTCGTGGACTTCATTGATTTTGCGATCCCAAGCAAAAGTATCTGTTTCACATAAATTACCGACAACCGTATAGATTCGCTCAGTTCCTTCTGGCGCTGAAATATTACTAATGCGATGATACGAATCGTAGAACATTGGGCGAATAAGGTGGTTAAATCCACTATTCACACCAACGAAAGTAGTCGCAGTAGTTTGTTTGATCACATTTGCTTTAGTAATGAAATAACCTGATTCACTAACCAAAAACTTACCTGGCTCAAACCATATTTCAAAATGACGTTTCTCCGCATTTTCAAAAGCGTCAAAGGTTTCTTGGATTCTATTTGCTAAAGTATTTAAGTCGGTCGTGTAGTCACCTTCTTGATACGGCACTTTAAATCCACTGCCTAAATCAAGAAAGGTTAAATCGGGAAAATCATGGGCTATATCTAGCAAAATTTCCAGACTACGGATAAATACATCAATGTCTTTAATTTCACTACCTGTGTGCATATGCAAGCCATTAATGACTAATCCGGTACTTTTTACAACTCGTTGAATGTGGCGTAATTGATGAATACTGATCCCAAATTTACTATCAATATGTCCGGTTGAGATTTTCATATTTCCACCAGCCATGATATGCGGATTAATTCGGATACATACTGGATAAGTATTACCAAATTTATTACCGAATTGCTCTAATATCGAAATATTATCAATATTAATATGAACTCCTAAATCTTTACAGGCTTCAATTTCACTAAAATCAACACAGTTAGGAGTATAAATAATTTGTTCAGCTGAAAAACCAGCCATAAGTCCGAGCCTAACTTCATTGATACTAACGCAGTCAAGATTGCTTCCAAGACTGTGTAAAAATTTTAGGATATTTATATTGCTGAGTGCTTTACATGCATAGAAGAATTTTGCATTAACATTTTGAAAAGCAGTAGTTAATTTTTTATATTGACTCTCGATACTCTGTGTATCATAGACATACAACGGGCTACCATACTCATTAGCAATTTCAACCAATTGTTGTGGTGTTAAACTCATCTAACAATACCTTTTTAAAACAGCGAACGTTATTTTAGCGAATTTTACCATATATTTGTTTGTTAGTAAATTATAGAAAGACATAATATTGCGCTGCACCATACATAATTCCCGAGTAATACGCTAAAACATTTAAAATACCTGCTTGTGTTTTTATGTATTCATCTATTAGTTATAAGGGTGAGTGTAGATGCATAACAAAATTTTATAGGAAATAATATTAATGGTAAAAGCAAAAAAATCGCGTTTGAGTTTCTATATCTTTGCTGCACTGGTCCTAGGTGTGATTGTTGGGCATTTTGCCCATGTCGGAATTGCTAATCCGGTAGAAATTAAATCTATCTCTGGTTATCTTGATTTGGTATCATCTGCATTTTTGCGCTTGATCAAAATGATTATTGCTCCGCTAGTGTTTACCACGTTGGTGACTGGTATTGCTAAGATGAACGACAGTAAGGTATTGGGAAGATTGTTTCTTAAATCTATGTTTATATTTGTTGTTGGCGGTTTCTTCTCTTTAGCTTTGGGGATGTTGTTAGTTGAGTTTTTTCAACCAGGTAAGGCTCTACATGATGTATTGCTAAACTCTACAACGGCAGATCTTTCTGCGGCGAGTAATAGTGTTTGTACTACTTGTGGTGCAACATTGAAATCATTTGTTGAATCAGTGATTCCAGCTTCAGCAATGCAAGGTTTTGTTGAAAATCATATCTTACAAGTGATCGTTTTAGCAATATTCATTGGCGTTGCTGGCGTATCAATTGGTGAATCAGTGGCGCCAGTTTTTGAGTTTTTCGACATGATGTCGCAACTAATGTTTAAAATAATTGGCTATATTATGTACATAGCTCCGATTGCAGTATTTGCTGCGATTACTAAATTAGTTATGGGAAGTGGCGTTAGTGTCTTATCTTTATATTTAGTCTATGCCTTAGAGTTTTATTTAGGTTTAGCAATAATTTGGGGGGTATTAATTACGATTGGTTTTATTGTAATTGGTAAACCACTTTTTGCCGTTATTAAGTCAATGTTACCATTATATAGTACTTCATTTGCAGCTTCTTCATCTGAAGTTGCATTGCCTGGAATTTTATCTAATTTAGAACGTTTTGGAGTGTCTAAAAAGGTAAGTGGATTTGTAATTCCGATGGGCTATTCGTTTAATTTAGAAGCATCAATGTTAAATTGTACCTTTGCAACAATTTTCATTATTCAACTATATGGCTACCATATTACGTTATCAACAGAAATTCTAATGCTATTTATGCTGATGCTAACTTCTAAGGGTATCGCAGGTGTTCCACGCGTATCTTTAGTTGTTGTCGCTGCTACGCTAACCGCATTTGGCTACCCTGAAGTTGGTGTTTTGATTTTATTACCAATAGATAGTTTTATGGATATGGGGCGCAGTGCGACCAATGCTTTTGCCAATACTATGTCTGCACTTTTTGTTGATAAGTGGGAAAAAAAGCATAATCACGATTAATTTAACTTATTTTTCATGATAAAAAAGCAGTTTGAGTATCATACTTGACTGCTTTTTTATTATGCTGAATCCTGATAACAGCATCTTTAAGCTAGTTTTATATTATAATAGCGGTTTGTTAAGTCAACATTTAAGAAAGGTTCTCTATGTCTTTAATTCCTAGTGCGTTTGCTGATGGTGCTGCAGCTGCAGCAAGTAGTGGTCCAATGAGCAGTGTTATGTCATTCTTACCTATGGTAGTGATCTTTGCTT
>SSGY01000033.1 GCA_008017145.1 Neisseriales bacterium | reverse complement strand
TTATTCGTTCTCATAGGCTTCAACAATCTTTTGTACCAGTGGATGACGCACGACATCTTGTTTGGTAAATTTGTGAAATTCAATTCCACGAATTTTGCCAAGTATGCGCTCTACTTCAACTAGCCCGCTTTTTTGCCGTTTATCCAGATCAATTTGAGTCAAATCTCCAGTGATAACCGCCTTAGAGCCAAAGCCAATCCGAGTTAAGAACATCTTCATTTGTTCTGGTGTCGTATTTTGCGCTTCATCCAAGATAATAAATGAACTATTAAGCGTACGTCCGCGCATAAATGCCAGTGGCGCAATTTCAATCAGATTTTTTTCAAATAAACGTGTAACTTTCTCAAAACCCATCAAGTCATATAGTGCATCATAGAGCGGACGAAGATACGGATCAACTTTTTGGCTAAGATCACCAGGTAAAAAACCCAGTTTTTCACCAGCTTCGACGGCTGGACGTACCAAAATAATCCGTTTAACCATCTCACGTTCAAAATGATCAATGGCACAAGCAACGGCTAAATAAGTTTTACCAGTTCCGGCAGGACCTATGCCAAAGATTATATCATTGTCAAAAATTGCCGAAATATAGGTGTTTTGATTATGAGTCCGTCCTTTTATCTCGCCTTTACGCGACTGGATAGTTTGCAAGCTGCTTTCGCTGCTATTATCATTGGCTTTGCTAGCTTGTTCAATTAAACCTAACTGGATTTCTTCGAGGTAAAGTTCACGTTTGATCGCGGTAATTGCGAATGATTCGATGGCATGAGCTGCTATCTGCGCTTTTTGCCCGCGAATGGCGAATTGAGCATCTCGGCGCTGTATCGTTACATCATAATGATTAGCTATTTGTTTTAAATTTTCATCCATCACACCACATAGATTGGCGAGTTGGGTATTGTCTAAATGACGCAGTTCAATATTATGCAGCAACGACGACTCCTTTGGATGCAATTGTGGCTAATAAAAGTACGGTAATGAAAATATCTAAATATCATCACATTAGCGCTAATTCTATCATATTTGCTGGTGAGTAAGTGGTTTTTTGAATTAGCGGGAACCAGCCATGCCAGTTTGCTACTGCATGACTTATGTGTGAATTAGAAAATTACGGTTTTATTACCATAAACAAAAATTTTATCTTCAAGTGCTAACTTTAATGCTCGTGCCAGAACTATTTTTTCAACATCACGTCCAGCTTGTTGCATATCAACCCAATCATAAGCATGATCAACGTGGATGGTGTCTTGTTCAATGATCGGACCTTCATCCAGATTCTCATTGACGAAATGTGCGGTTGCACCGATAATTTTAACACCACGCGCAAAAGCTTGTTTATATGGGTTAGCACCAATAAATGCAGGTAAAAATGAGTGGTGGATATTAATAATTTTATTTTCAAAACGCGCAGTGAAATTTGCTGATAAAATTCGCATATATTTTGCAAGGACAATGTAGTCAATAGAATCAAACATTTCTAAAGTACTTAAGATTTTAACTTCATGTTCTTCCCGACTAATATTTTCTGCTGAAATATGATAGAATGGAATCTCAAAATGCTCACATAGTGGACGTAAACTATTGTAATTCGAAATTATTCCTACGATATTAGCATCAAGCAATCCCTCTTGGTAGCGAATCAAAATATCACCTAAAACGTGAGCTTCTTTAGTCGCCATCAAAACAATATTTTTTTTGCGGGGGAGTTTTATAACAATATTAGTTTCAGATGGTAGTTCACGACATAGTTCGTCACCTAGTTGTTTAGCGTCAATTGCACCTGCTACAACCGTGCGCATAAAAAATAAATTATGTTCTTTATCGACAAATTCGTGATTAGCGATAATATTTAAATTATTTTCATAAAACACCTTGGCTGATTTATACACCAACCCAGCACGATCTTGTGCTTGAATTAAAATACGGTATTGATTCATTTTTTGTCCTATTCGAATCAGTTTGAGTATAGATATGGTAGTTATTGATTGAGCATTATTGCATCCGGTCAATGTATGCTTTAACTGCCATAGCATCAACTAAACGTCCACTTTTTGAGCTATTGAGGAAAACCATCGCAATTGGACGATTATCAACCATGGCGTACAAAACTAAGCAATGCCCAGCTTCATTAATAAAGCCAGTTTTGGAAACCTCAATTTGAAATCTACTTGTACGAACTAAGGCATCACTATTTAAATAATGATGCGTATAACGTGAGCTTAACATTACATCTGCACCTTTAGTGGTCGTATCTTCACGGATTAATTCGTAACCATAAGCAGCTTTGACCATTTTAGCCAAATCTATTGCAGTAGATTTATTTTGTGCCGTTAGTCCAGTTGGATCAAAAAATTGGGTATTGGTCATTCCTAATGCTTTAGCTTTGGCATTCATCCGACGAATGAATTCATTTATTCCACCTGGGTAAGCAGTGCGGGCAATGGCAAAAGCTGCGCGATTTTCTGATGACATCAGTGCTAATAGCAATAAATCACGACGGCGTAATTGCATTCCAACTTTTAGCCTTGAATATGTATTGCGTAGATGATCAACATCATCTTCACTAATTGCAATGTACTCATCCAAGTCATCCCCAGAATCAAGCATTACCATTGCAGTCATGAGCTTAGTAATTGATGCAATTGGTAGTTGAGCATTAGGGTTTTTACTAACTAATACTTCTCCGCTAGAGACATCCATTGCATATCCAGAATAGGAGTACAACCTTGGTTGTCGATTGCTAGTAGCTACAGGTTGGCTACTATTGGAGTTTGACGCTGCTGCAGCTTTGGCTTTCGTTTTATGATGTTTTTTTGTTTTTTTTGTTGTTTTCTTACTCGGTGGATTTTGTGGCGTTGCGGCATCCAAAATCGGATCAACCGAATTTGAGCTTGAAGAATTAGCGGCACTTGCGATGCTAATCGCGCTACATAAAATAATGCTTAAGAGTTTTTTCATATTAATAAATAATCAATCTATATTATTGGGTTATACAAAAAGGCAGCTATGTTGTAGTGCAGTGCACAAACAGACGTGATTTTAATATGAATTGACCCTATAGAGTAAAAAAACTACATTAATCTTGAATATTATTATATACTTGCTAGTTAAAATATGAATCATATTGAATAAAGGATAGTGAATCATGCCAGAAAATACGCTAGTTACGATTCGTGATTGGTTACGTTATGCAGTGTCTCAGTTTAAGAAAAACAACCTATATTTTGGGCACGGTACTACCAATGCTTATGATGAAGCAGTTTGTTTGATTTTACAATCGTTGAACTTACCGATTGATCAACTTGAGCCATATTTGGAGGCTAAATTACTCACAGATGAAAAAGCCTTGTTGCTAGATAGAATTAAAGAACGAATTGAAAAAAGAATTCCTCTGGCGTACATTACTCATGAAGCTTGGTTGCAGGGTTACAGTTTTTATGTTGATCCACGAGTTATTATTCCGCGTTCGTTTATTGCGGAAATTGTGTTAAATGACCAGTTAGTGCCGTGGGTTGAACATCCTGAATTAGTTCATTGTGCGCTTGATTTGTGCACCGGCAATGGTTCTTTAGCAACGATAGTAGCTGACTATTTTTATGATGCAGAAGTTGTGGCAAGCGATATTTCTGATGATGCTCTTAGTGTTGCAGAAATCAATTTAAAACGCAATCACTTAGATGATAGAGTAGAGCTGCTTAAGTCTGACCTATTTAAAAGCTTAGGTGATTATTTGGGTGCATTTGATTTAATTGTAACTAATCCGCCATATGTTGATGATCGTAGGATGGCGGCGTTAGCACCGGAATACAAATATGAGCCATCATTGGCACTTTCTGGCGGTGGTGGAGGTTTGGATTTAGTTGACAAAATCTTACGCCAGGCTAAACATTATTTAAGTGATGTCGGTATTTTGGTGCTTGAAATGGGTGATAATCGACATGAATTGGAAGACATGTATCCAGATTTGAACTTTAACTGGATGGAAACTTTGAGCGGTGATGGTTTTGTTTTTGTCTTAACTAGAGCTGATTTAGAAGATTATTTCGACTAACAACCGGATTATTCATCTTCTGAAAGTTATAATTGAGGAGATAGCATGAAACAATATGATTTGTTTATTTTTGATTGGGATGGTACGCTAATGAATACCACTCAAACAATTGTTGATGCAACTACACACGCCTGTCGAGCTTTAAATTTAACAGTAGTGAGCGATGACGACGCCAAGTCGATTATTGGTAAAAGCTTTGTCGAAGTAGTTAGCGATATTGTCCCGGAGCTGCGTGGCAATTCCGGATTACTGCAACGCTTCACCGCAGTTTATGAGCGTTATTTAAATGATCATACTCTAGATAATCCACTATTTAGTCATGTTAAAGAGTTATTGGATAAATTAACTGCGGATGGTAAATTATTGGCAGTAGCGACTGGTCGTAGCAGGGTAATGTTGGATGATATTCTTAAAGGCACTGGTTTTGGGCATTATTTTATGCTTACTAAAACGGCATGTGAGTGCTTTTCAAAACCTCATCCGCAAATGATCGAAGAGATTTTGGATATTACCATGGTTGATAAATCTAAAGCCATAATGATTGGTGATACCTCGCATGATATTCATATGGCACATAATGCGGGTATTGATGCGGTTGGTGTTTGCCACGGTGCGCAAGCTCGTAATGAACTAGTTGTATGTAAGCCAAAATATTTGTTAAACGACATTACTGAGCTTTATAATCTTTACACGGAAGCGTAATTCATGGCAAAAATCGCGGTAATTTTGCATGAGCCAGATATTCCGCAAAATAGTGGTAATATTATTCGCTTGTGTGCCAATACAGGAGCAGAGCTTCACTTAGTAAAACCTTTGGGGTGGGGTGAACTTAACGATAAAAAACTACGCCGCGCAGGTTTGGACTATCATGAGTTTGCTAGTGTTGTGGTACATGAAAACTGGGATGCTTGTCGCCAATATTTTGGTGGTCGTCAGATATGGGCGATTGAAACTAGTGGTGAAAAATTTTACCATCAGGTGCAGTACTCTACAGATTGTGTACTTTTATTTGGTTCAGAAACTCGTGGTTTGCCAGATTCAATCTTAAAAGAGATAGGAATTGAGCAAGTGTTACGATTACCGATGTTGCCAACTCAGCGGAGTTTAAACTTATCTAATTCAGTTGCGATTGCTGTCTATGAAGTGTGGCGACAACAGGAGTTTAATGGTGGGGTTTAACTGTTATCACAAATAATAAAAATAAAGAGTAAGTAACAGTTATTTCAATGTTCAAAATGGGGAACAAAATTAATGGCTAGAAAAAGCTTAATTTTTTTGACTAGTTTATTATTGCTTTGGGGAGTCCCAGAAATGGGATTCGCCAAAACTTCAGCTTCTGCTGGTAAAATAAAAGCACATAGTAAAAGCAAACATAATAAGAAAAGTGGGCATAGGAAATCCAAAATAAAATCTAAGGCGCATAGCAGTGATTATATGGATGGAGTTGCCAGTTATTATGCTTCAAGATTTGCAGGACGTAAGACAAGTAGTGGTAAGCGGTTGAATATGGAAGACTTTAGTGCTGCACATCCTACTTTAGCGATGGGGACTAAATTAAAAGTTACTAACGTTAATAATGGTAGATCTGTATACGTAGTTGTGAATGATCGAATGCCAAAACGCAGTGGGCATGTAATTGACTTGACGATAGCTGGGGCTAAACAAATTGGAATCTATGGTGGTATTGGTCATGTTCAGCTTGAAAAGTTGAGTGAAAGTACATTTAATTATCAATTAAGCAAAGAGTTAGATGGCGCATACCTAAGCCATGAGGTTGCAACCTTAGAAAGCGGACCTGCGATAGAAAATAGTAAATCTAACGTATTGGAATCTGATTACCAAGCTAAGATGATACATCGGGGAAATTTATAATATGACGAATGGACTAAAGATAGTATTTGCTGGGACTCCAGAAATCGCACGACTAACGCTGGAGAATATTTTAAAACATCAGTTTAATGTTGGTTTGGTACTGACTCAGCCAGATCGTCCGGCTGGGCGGGGGATGAAACTAACTTCATCACCAGTTAAACTTTTGGCACTGGAACATGAGGTTGAAGTTTTTCAACCACTTAGTTTTAAAAACAATCCTGACGCAATACAAAAGATTCGTGATTTTGCACCAGATATTATGGTAGTAGTTGCCTATGGTTTGATTTTGCCCGCTGAGCTACTGGCTATTCCACGTTTGGGATGTGTTAATATCCACGTGTCGTTATTACCGCGTTGGCGCGGTGCTGCGCCAATTCAGCGCGCAGTACTGGCTGGTGATAAATTTAGCGGTGTAACGATTATGCAAATGGATGCTGGTCTGGATACTGGTGCGGCATTACTAACCGAACAGATTGAAATCGGTGAAGATGACACTGCGGGTAGTTTGCATGATAAATTAGCGCTGCTTGGTGCGACGAAAATAGTTGAGTATTTAGCTAATCCTGCGGCATATACTCCCAAAATACAAAGTGAAGATGGCGTTAGCTATGCCACTAAACTTAGTAAAGAAGAAGCTCTGATTGATTGGTCTGAATCTGCAGAGTTGATTGTTCGCAAGATTCGTGGTTATAATCCATTTCCTGGGAGCTATAGTTACCTGAATGGTCAATTACATAAATTCTGGCAAGCTCACATAGTCCAAGGTATTCAAAGTAAGGCACTAAGTGGTACAATTACGCATGCTTCAGATGATAAATTTTGGATCGCTTGTGGTGATGGCTCAGTAATTGGTATAAATGAGATACAGGAAGCTGGGGCTAGGCGTAAAACTAGCGCTCAATATCTGCAAGGAAAGTCAAATCTAGTTGGGCAACGATTTTTGATGAGTAATTAAAATGAATAATCAAGTAAAAACTTACGCCTTAATGGCAGCAATTGTTGCATTGTTTGTGCTAATTGGTGGATTGATCGGTGGCAAAGGTGGAATGTTGATGGCATTACTTTTTGGTGGTGCACTTAATTTCTTTGCCTACTGGAATTCAGCTGACATGGTGTTAAGAATGTATCAAGCACAAGAAGTTGGGCCACATAATGCGCCTGATCTGTACCAAATGATTGCAGAGCTTGCAGTGCGTGCTAATTTGCCAATGCCTAAAGTATATGTAATCAATGAAGAACAACCCAATGCTTTTGCCACTGGACGTAATCCAGAAAATGCTGCCGTTGCTTTTACCACTGGTATTATGCGGGCTTTAAATTACTCTGAATTACGTGGAGTAGCAGCACATGAATTATCACACGTTAATCATCGCGATATTTTACTGTCTACAATTTCTGCAACTGTAGCTGGTGCGATTTCAGCGATAGCAAGTATGGCAATGTGGTTTGGTGTGCGCGATGAAAATGGTAACCGGAATTGGTTGGCGGGTTTGCTAATTGGGATTTTTGCACCAATGGCAGCTGCGGTGATTCAAATGGCTATTTCGCGTTCACGTGAGTATTTGGCTGATCAAGGTGCTGCAGAATTAACTAATGAACCGTTAGCTTTAGCATCAGCATTACATAAAATTGAAAATATTGCGCGCGGGGTGCCGTTGCAAACCGCTGAAGATCATCCAGCTACTGCGCAGATGATGATTATTAACCCATTGGCGGGGATTGGTAGTGATAATTTATTTGCTACCCATCCAAGTACGGGCAATCGAATTTTACGTTTAGAAGAGATGGCTAGACAAATGGGGCAGCTTTAGAAATATAGACTTTTAAGGAAAGAATACACGTGAAAAGTAAAATGATTACAAGATTGGCAAGCATAACACTGGTTGCGGGAGTCTTAAATGGTTGTACTGCTTTAGTAGTTGGTGGTGTTGCAGCGGGTGCTACAACTGGTGCTGCAGTAGCAGCAGATCCTCGCAGTGGTGATGGTGTGTTTGATGATCAAAGCTTGCGCGGGAAAGTAAAAGATACGATTAATGCTGCGGTTCCTGGTAATAACGTTGAAGTTACTAGCTATAACAGAAATATTTTGCTGACTGGACAGGTGATTAGTCCTACCAACAAGGTAAAAGCTGAAAGTATGGCACGTCAGGTTGCTGGGGTACAGAAAATTTATAATTATATTGAAGTTGGCGCAAATGAAACTGCCAGCCAGTCAAGTAAAGATGCATATTTGACTTCAGCTGTTAAGTCTAATATGGTCTTTTCTAAAGGTGTAAGCACGAATGATGTGAAGGTAGTTACTAGTAATGGAGTGGTTTATTTAATGGGTATAATTGATCCGTATCAGGCCAAAAAAACTACCAAAGCCGCAGGCGAGATTGATGGGGTGAAGAAAGTGGTTACCCTGTTTGAGTATGTAAGCGAAGATAAATAATGAGAGGGAATATGAGTAGAACCTTAAATCTTTTAGCTGCTTGTGTAGCAGTCGGATTTTTAAATAGCTGTGCCGTAGTTGCAGTTGGTGCAGTTGGCGCTGCGGCTGCAACTGGAGCTGCAGTTGGAACTGATCCACGTAGTGGTGGAGCGTTAGTTGATGATAACTCCATCCAGTCTAAGCTATCAGGTAAATATGGAAATTCAGATAACTTCCCAGATAGTAATATTTATGTCGATGTATTTAATAAATCAGTGTTACTTACTGGACAGGTCAAAGATGATGCACAAAAACAATTTGCTGAGAATATTGCTCGTGGCTATCCCGGTGTAATTAAGATTTATGATTATCTAAACGTCCGTCTCCCTTCGTCAATGGGTTCACGAAGTACAGATTCAATGATTACTACTCAGTTGAAAACACAGCTTTTGACAGCCAGTGGTGTACCAAGTAATAGCATAAAAGTTGTGACTACTGAAACCGTTATTTATATGATGGGTATGGTTACGCCAGCGGAAGCTGAATCAGCAGCTAATGTTGCCGCTAAAGTCGGTGGTGCTAGCAAAGTTGTTACACTATTTGACTACAAAAGTAATAAATAATTAGGTCCTTATGACTAGCTCAAAAGTAATCGGCAATGCTGCAGAAGATTTAGCCGCAGAGCATTTGATTTCGCAAGGGCTAAAATTAGTTCAGCGTAATTTTTACTCGCGTTTTGGCGAACTTGATTTGATTATGCGCGATCAGGATAGCTTTGTCTTCGTCGAGGTAAAGCAGCGTCGCGCGGGTGTTAATCATGCGATAGAGAGCATTACTCCTGCTAAACAGCGTAAAATGGTCAAAACGGCACAATTTTATTTACTAAAACTTGGTCGTGATGTTAATTGTCGGTTTGATGCGGTAGTTATTGACGAGTTAGGGCAGATTGAGTGGCTTAAAAATATTATTATTTTATGAATGATGAGAGGCTTTGATGAATATTTTAGAATTAGTAAAACAGAACTTTGTCCAAAGTATTGAAACCAAGCAGAATGCACAAGCTGCCTTAGCTGAACCAATTACGCAAGCAATAGAATTAATAGTTGCGACTTTTAAAGCTGGACATAAAATGTTAGTTTGTGGTAACGGTGGTTCTGCTGCCGATGCCCAGCATTTTGCGGCTGAGTTTACTGGTCGTTATGAAATGGAGCGCACCCCGCTACCTGTAGTTGCATTAACGACTGATACTTCTGCGCTCACGGCAATTGGTAATGACTATGGTTTTGATGTGGTTTTTTCCAAGCAAGTTGAGGCGCTAGGGCAAGCCGGCGACATTTTATACGCTATTTCGACTTCTGGTAATTCGGCAAATGTAATTAAAGCGATGGAAGTTGCTGCATCGCGTGGAATGAATATCATTATTATGGTTGGACGTGATGGTGGTAAGATGGCAAAATTACTATCTGACTCAGATGTTAATCTGTGTGTACCCGCAGAACGAACAGCGCGGATTCAGGAAGTTCATCTTTTGACTTTGCATACTATTTGTGACGGTGTTGATACAATGATGTTTAAATGAAGTAGACAGATTATAATAAAATTACACTCTGTTTGAGTTTATCTTTGGAAAGTAATCATTATGTGGACATATTCCCGTATCGTTGGCTGCTTGGTCGCAGTTTTTTTCATGGCTGGCTGTAGTAAATCGCAATCTTCTAATGCTGAGCCTACAAATACAGCCGTGGTAAATACGCAAGTTGGTAGCACTGATGCGAATACTTTCCGTGTGGATATTTGTGCTGAAATTCCAACTTTTGATCCAGTAATGGCTGAAGATTGGTATACTTATCGAGTGATCAATGACCTTTATGCTGGTTTGGTGGATTTTGATCAGGCTAATCGTCCGATACCTGGTATGGCAGGTAGCTGGGAAATTAGTTCTGATGGTTTAACCTATACTTTTCATTTACGCCCAGATTTAAAATTTTCTAATGGTACACCAATTACGGCAAGTGATTTTGTTTACTCGTGGCAACGTTTGGTTAATCCAGCGACTGGTTCAGCTTACGCATTTTTGCTTAAAGATGTAGTAAACGCACCTGAAATTATTGATGGCAAAAGTGCGGCTAGTAATTTAGGAGTATCTGCGCCAGATGATAAAACTTTTATAGTCAAACTAATTCATCCAACCAATGCTTTTTTGTCTTATATTACAACACCGAATGTGTTTGTCGTCTCAAAAGCGGTAATTGAAAAATATGGTGAGTCTTGGACTCAACCACAGAATATAGTTACTTCTGGTGCATATGTTTTGAAAGAACATGTGATGAATGGTTATATTCTGGCGACTAAAAATCCAGAGTATTATGCTGCAAATGATGTCAAAATTGCCAATGTGAAATATTTTCCATTTGTTGATGGGAATGCTTCAATTTCTAATTATAAAACTGGTGCGCTAGATGCTACTTGTCAGACCGTACCAATTGATCAATATAAAAAACTAAGCGTTGATTATCCTAAAGAACTGCATACATTTAAATGGGAACGAATTGAGTTTCTTAACTTGAATATGCAATCAGCTAAATATGCTAAAAATCCCAAATTGCGTCAGGCGCTAACCTTGGCAATTGACCGTAAAAACTTGGCTGACTTAGTGCTAGGTGCTGGGCAGACTCCTCTTTATTCAGTGGTGACGCCTACTATTGAAAATGGTAAATATGCGGATATCCATTATGCATGGAGTGATTGGTCTAGAGACAAACAGATTGCACTGGCTCGTGAACTATACAAGGAAGCTGGTTATAGCAATGAACATCCTTTGACCGTGAGTTTAAAATATCAGACTAATGATCTAAGTAAAAAAGTTATGGTTGCAGTTATGTCTATGTGGCAGGATGTACTGGGAATTAAAGTTAATCTGGTTAATGAGGAACTAAAGGTTTTAACACCAGATTTAAAAAATGGTAACTACGATATCGCACAAGGTCGCTGGGGAGCTGATTATAATTCAGTTACGACCTATACTCCGTTATTTATCTGTAATAATGGTAATAATCGTTCGCATTATTGTAATCCACTTTATGATGAGTTAATCGCAAAGGCTGAAGCAACGGCTGATTTAAGACAGCAAGAAAAGCTGTATAAACAGGCTTTACAACTTGTACTTGACGATTACCCAGTTATTCCTTTGTTTGAACCAACACATCAACGTTTGGTAAATCCTCGTGTCAAAGGATATAATATTGATAGTAATTATCTGGACAATGTTCAAACCAAATGGTTTAACTTTGGTAGTAATTAAGCATAACAGCATAATAACGTTAAAGTTTATTACCGGTAACTTGTGCATTTAACTATCTGAAAAGTATAATACAAGTGTGATTAACTAGTTATTTGAAACCCAAAATGGTATTAGAACTAGCTACTAAATGTGATAACATACTTGTTTGCGTTAACCATAAGCTAATGGAAATTCCATTTAGTACAAATAAAGACAAAGAAATAAAATATAAGTTATGCGTTTGAATCTTTTTATCCGCCGCCCAATTTTAGCCACCGTAGTATCGTTGATTATCATGCTCTGCGGAGTTGTTGCCGTATTCAATTTACCGGTTAGCCAGTTTCCTAATATATCTCCGCCGTCAATTGCGATTAGCGCTGCTTATCCGGGTGCGAATGCCGAAACTGGAGCGAAAGTTGTTGCAGCTCAAATTGAGAATCAGATGAATGGTGTGTCAAATTTGATGTACATGGCAACTTCAACTTCATCGACGGGCTCGATTTCAATTACTTTGACCTATAACGTTGGAACTGATCTTAATTATGCAATTAATGAGGTTTTAAATCGCTTACAAGCTGCAATGCCGTTGTTGCCAAGCGTGGTACAGCGTATGGGTGTCACGGCACGTAAAAGTTCTCCAGATATGCTTTTAACTATCGCATATTATTCTGATCCATATATTAATCCATTATGGGTAAGTAACTATTTAAGTCGTACGGTTGAAAATGATTTACTGTTATTGCCTACGGTTGGGAATGTAGCCGTATTTGGAACTGGTACTTATGCAATGCGTATTTGGCTTGATCCTAATAAAATGCAGAAATTACAGGTTTCAGTAGACGATTTACAAAACGTAATCAATGATCAAAATGAAGAGTATATTGTTGGACGAACTAATGCGGTACCTGGCTCAAAAGAAGAAATGCTTACTTTAAATGTCCATGGTCAGCCGATGTATGACAGCGCTGATCAGTTTGCCAACATCATTATCCGCAATGACAAGAATGAAACGATACGAATTAAGGACATTGCCCGTGTTGAATTGGGCGCGAGTACATACAGTACAATTGGACAAATTAATTTCCGCGATGATAAAAACAAATTTAAACACTATCCGTGTAGCATTATGCAGGTGTTTTTAACTCCTGGAGCAAATCAGCTAGAAGCAAAGCAAGAAATATTAAATAAATTAGAAGAAGATTCCAAACGCTTTCCTTATGGGTTACATTATCGAATTACCATTGATAATTCACGCTTTGTTCAAGCATCCGTACACAATGTAGTCGAAACCCTTGAAATTGCGTTCGTACTTGTGGGTCTGGTTATTTTCCTTTTCTTGCAAAACTGGCGTGCCAGCTTAATCGCAATCTGTTCTATTCCTGTGTCTATTGTTGGTACGATGGCATGCTTATATGTATTTGGGTTCTCACTTAATACCCTAAGTTTGTTTGCCTTAATTTTGGCAATCGGGATAGTCGTCGATGACTCGATTGTAATTGTTGAGAATATTGAGCGTTTACGTGAAACTCACCCAGAATTAAAACTCCGCCAAGTTATTGAAATGACGATGCAAGAAGTTTTTGGCGCAATTGTTGCAATTGTTCTGGTGCTGAGTGTGGTGTTTATTCCTGTAATGGCATTGCAGGGGCTTAGTGGGATTATGTATCGCCAATTTGCGGTTACTATTGCCTGTGCTGTTGTTCTATCTGGAATAAGTGCATTGACTTTTACACCTGCAATCAGCCACTTAATTTTGAGAAAAACAGTAGAAAAGCCGAAATTTTTGGCTTGGTTTGATTATTTCTTTGAAAAATTAACTGCACTCTATGTGCGGATGGCGACTTATTTGGTTAATCGTAAGAAAACGGCACTATTATTATGGGCTGTGGTAGTGATTTCTATGGTTGCGATGTTTAAATCTATTTCGATGGGATTTGTGCCAAATGAAGACCAAGGTTTATTATTTGCGACAATTAACTTGCCATCTGCTAGTGGATTAGCTGAAACTAAGGCTAAAGTGGATAAAATCGTTGAGAAATTAACCAAAAATTCAGCGATTGATTCGGTTGTCAGTGTTTCTGGTTATGATTTTCTTGATTCTGGTAATCAAAAGACTTATGCTGCATCGTTCTTTATCGTGCTTAAAGATTGGGATTTGCGGACTAAGCCCGGTAGTTCTGCCGATGATGTGATTAAACAGATTAATATGATGGGGAATGGGATTTCTGGGGCAGTTGTACGTGCCTTTAATCAGCCGCCAATGCGTGGACTTAGCACGACTGGTGGGGTTGAGTTTTATGTCGAAGATCGCGTAGTTGGTGACCCGCATAAGCTACAGGAAATTTGTGAGCAATTGATGAAGCGCTTCAAGACCCATAAAGAAGTTGCGCTTTCTTTCCAAACCTTGGATACCAATGTAGCAGAAATAAGTATTTTGCCGGATATAGATCGTGCGAAGATGTATGGTGTTGACCTAAATGGGTTGTACAACGCTATTCAAACTATTTATAGTAATAATAACGTTAACTATGCCTATATTATGCAGGATTTAGTCTGGGTTATCATGCAGGCTGATTATCGGTTTCGAGCAACGATTGGCAATTTGGACAATGTGTTTGTCCACTCAAGCAATGGAACAATGGTTCCGATTAATAGTTTGGTTAATGTAACTAATGGACGCGATGCGCAGGTAATCCAACGTTTTAATGACTATATTGCTTCTAAAATTGTGGTTAATCCAGCACCTGGTTATTCTGCTGGGGACGTGATGAATGTTATTCAGCAAGAGATCGCTACCTTACCTAAAGGTTATGATTATGATTGGTATGGTACAAGTTATATGCAGCGTCAATCTCAATCAACTTCGGGAGTTGCTTTTATATTCTCGATAATTATGATTTATTTGGTACTTGCCGCGCTTTATGAGATGTGGAGTTTGCCATTTGTGGTTTTACTGGGGATTCCATGTGCATTATTTGGTTCGGCGGTAATTTTGCTTTTGAGCGGTAAGACCAATGACCTTTACTTCCAAATTAGTCTAATTGCACTAATGGGCTTGTCAGCTAAAAACATTATTCTCTTGGTTGAGTTTGCATTGCAGCATTTTAAAGCTGGACATAGCGCAGAGGATAGCGCAATTTATTCATTACGTCTGCGATTTAGACCAATCGTAATGACTTCGGTTACGTTTATTTTTGGTACATTACCACTAGTGTTTGCAAGTGGTGCTGGGGCTAATGCTCAGCATTCAGTCGGTTTAGGAATTATTGGTGGTATTCTTGGTTCAGTCTTTATTGGAACTTTATTAACTCCAACGTTTTTTGCAATGGTTATGAAGCGGAGAAAAAATTAATGTTACGTTTTTTTATTAATAACCCGGTTTTTTCATCGGTAATTTCGATTATTATTGTACTTTGCGGTCTGGTAGCGATTGTTAATCTACCATTAGCGGAGTATCCGAATATTGCCCCACCAACAATTACAATTAGTGCTCACTATCCAGGTGCTAACTCAGAAACAGTGCAAAAGACAATTGCATCGCCGATTGAAGATCAGGTAAATGGTGCTAATGGCATGATTTATATGAATTCAGTAATGTCTGGTAATGGTGATTATAATCTTGTGGTAACTTTTGCAACGGGAACTAACTTAAATGCCGTGATCGGGGATGTATTAAATCGCTTAAATACTGCCTTACCAATGTTACCAACAGTAGTACAAAACCTTGGTGTAACCATGCGCAAAAGCTCGCAGAATTTGCTGATGTCATTGTCAATGCAGGGTGATGGACGAATTGATCCGATTTATTTGAGTAACTATGCCTATCGTGCGGTTTATACTGAATTAGTACGTGTAAAAGGTGTTGGTGATGTTGAGATGGTTGGTGCGCGTACCTACTCAATGCGAATTTGGTTAGAGCCTGACAAATTAGCTAAATTAGGTCTCACTTTGAATGATGTTGAAAACGCAATTAACGAGCAAAACGTTCAGGTTGCAGTGGGGCAGGTAGCGACGCCACCAACCGATGGACGAAGTTTAATGGCAATTAATTTGGTCGGTCAGAGCTACTATAGTGATCCGAAACAATTTGAAAATATTGTAATTAAAGCTCAAGGTGTGCAATACATTAGGCTAAAAGATGTTGCGCGAGTAGAGCTGGGTGCATTTAGCTATGATACAATTAATAAACTAAATCATGATTCAACTATTGGCTTACAGATTTATTTAGATCCAAGTGCTAATCAATTAGCAGCACATACTGCGATTTTGCAAACAATGGAGAAATTATCACGTCAATTCCCAGATGGAATGACTTATAAAGTTTCATTTGATAATACTAAATTTATTAAAAAAGCGCTAAGTAATGTGGCAGATACATTGCGCGATGCCTGTATCCTCGTGGTATTGGTAGTATTCATATTCTTACAAAAATGGCGCGCAACTATCATTCCGATTTTAACGATTCCAGTTGCGGTAATCGGTACTTTCGGTGGAATGTATGCTTTAGGTTTTAGTATTAATAATCTAACTTTATTTGGACTAATTCTCTCCATCGGGATTGTCGTCGATGACTCAATCGTCGTGATCGAGAATGTCGAGCGGATTATGGAACAGCAAAAATGCAGTGCCAAACAAGCAAGTATTAAATCAATGGAAGAAGTTGCAAGTGCATTGATCGCTATTGTCTTGGTTCTTTGCTGCGCATTTATTCCTTCCGCATTTTTGGGTGGATTAACCGGGATTTTATATCAGCAGTTTGCGGTAACTATTGCAATTTCTGTGGTTTTATCGGGGATTGTCGCATTGACGTTAACTCCTGCATTGTGTGCCATCTTCTTAAAAGATTCTACCCATCAAACGCATCAATTTAAGATTTTTGTTAAGTTTAATCAGTTATTTGATAAATTTACTAATCTTTATATCCATGCCGTAACCTTCTTATTAAAATGGCGCAAGACATTTATTGGCGTATTTATTGGTGTTTTAATGTTAACTGGTTTGATTTATGCTATTTTACCAGTTGGATTTATTCCTAATGAAGATAAGGGATTCTTTACAACTCAAGTTACTTTGCCAAATAATGCTTCAGTGGAACGTACCAATAAGGTAGTTGATCGTTATATTACGCATTTGCTTGGCGATAAGAAAAATGTTGATAATACAATCAGTTTAATTGGGATTGATGAATTGCATGCCGGTTCAATTAAAACCAATGTGGCAACGGTTACTACTGATTTGGTTGATTGGGATGAGCGTAAAGCCGATGTTACTCAATTGATTGACGAGGCTAATAAATATGGTAGTACTGAAAAAGATGCTCGTTTTATCGCCTATAATCAACCCGCAATTGATGGTTTGAGTAATACCAATGGTATTGAGATGTACATTCAGGATAAAGTAAACGGTGATTATTACGCGCTAGATAAGTACGCGCGGGCGATTACTGATGAATTAAATAAAAATCCGGATGTTTCACGTAGTTACTATATTTTTAATCCGTATAATCAAGCTTACAGCGTAATAGTTGATGTTAATCGGGCAAAATTCTATGGTTTACAGGTGATGGATATATACAATACATTAGAAGCCAATTATGGACCTGATTTGGTTAATTACTTCTATCGCATGGGTGATCTATTCTGGGTAACTATCCAGGGTGATTATCAATACCGAAATTCGCCTGAGAAATTGGATAATTTGTGGGTGCGTAATGCTGATGAAAGTATGGTACCTGTCAATTCTTTAGTGACTACCTCGATGACAACTTCACCAGATGTGATTGAGCGCTTTAATGATTACTTGGCAACTAAGATTGTGGTTGAGCCTAAAAATGGTATAACTGTAACGCAGATTATGCAAGACATGGCACAAGCTGCAGATAAAATTTTACCTAAAGAATACAGCCACACTTGGTATGGTGTAAGTTATCAGCAAGATAGTGGTGGCGGAACATCTGCCTTTGCCTTTGCTTTTGGTATGGTAATGATATTCTTGGTACTAGCTGGACAATTTGAGATGTGGCGCTTGCCGTTGGTGGTGATTATGGCGATTCCATTTGCTTTGTTTGGTGCGGGTGCAATTTTGTTTATGCGTGGCTTAGATAATGACTTGTACTTCCAGATTAGTCTGATTACGCTCTTGGGGCTCTCCGCCAAGAATTCGATTTTGATTACCGAGTTTGCGATTGAACATTGGCGTGAGGGAATGTCTACGGTTGATGCCGCATTAATTGCTGCTAAGCAACGGTTTAGACCAATTATTATGACCTCACTAGCATTTATCTTGGGTGCATTGCCATTGGCGATTGCTCATGGTGCAAACTCAAATGCAGAGCATTCGGTAGGTACTGGGATTATTGGTGGGATGCTTGGCTCAACTTTGATTTCAATTATCTTTGTGCCACTGTTCTTTGTGGTTATCATGGGCAAGAAAACACATATCAAGGATGATGAGGAATAATTATCTCAAAAAATAGAAAAGAGGTGCTATTTATACGCACCTCTTTTTTTGTAAATAAATGTTTGATAGCCAATATAGACTCTACAGCTATGGCTTTATTTTAAATTGTTTAGATTGTTACTTATGTTGCTAAAAGCTTCGCTTTAATGGCTAAAATGTTTATTGATATTGTTGTGTGTGAAGTGGTGTACCATTATATTGTCTCTGATTTGCATCTTAGCTAGATAATTCATGAGCCTAACACTGATTACTTTATTGTATAATATCGGGATAAATTTTTTGTTAGAATAATAAATATGCATAAAAAAAATAGGGTTTTTGGTTTTACAATTATTGAATTAATGATTACAGTTGCAATTATTGGGGTTCTCTCGGCATTAGCGGTACCTGCTTATCAAAATTATACAATCCGCGCTAAAGTTACCGAAGGTCTTGCGTATATGAGTCAATATAAAACTGATGTAATGGAATATTATGCATCTCAGGGACATTTCCCAGATTCAGTTGCAAATTTAACCAGTAATAATGATTCTTCAACGTATGTTGAAAGTATTGAAATTCATGGCGGCGGTTTAATTTATTTGAAGTTTAGAAGTATAGCAACTTATCCGACCAATCTTTTGTTTATGAAGCCCTCGGTAACAGAAAGCGGAAGCATGACGTGGATATGTGCGAATAAATTAAATAATACTACGAGTTTGGCAGATGAATATGTGCCATCAAATTGTCGTAATAATATTCCGTTTACCTTTTCTCAAGGTGGTTATAATTTTAATACGATAATTCCTTCTGTTGGTAGTAGTGTTGCGATGATTTTAAATCCAGATAATAACTCTTTTGAACCAATTGGGAACTATAATGGACTTCCTAGTTCTACAGGGCAATGCAGTGGAAATGAATTATCCTTAAGCGATGGAACTTATCAAAGTAATAATAGCTATGGTAGTGGTGCTCCTAATAGTAATGCAAACTGTAGCACTTATCCGAAAAATGAAAATAAGACTGTTACTGTATCTTATTATAGTAATACTTGTAACGATTCAAGTACGCCACATTACAATGCTTCAGGTGTATTGACATCAACAACGCATACTCATACTTGCACACCATGTGTTTTGGATCATACGGCACAAGAAGATAAACCCGGAACTTCTACTTACACAGGGGGTAATTCTACTGGTTTATGTCAGAATGGATCTAGCTACTCACCTGCATGCGACGGTGGGTCATTTTCATCTTTTTCTCCGTCTAGTTCAACAAATATTTACAATTGTGGTAATAGTTCTACCACTATTACAACGCCATAATATTGTCTAGTGAGCTTTTGAGTAGTAAAAACGCTGCGACCATAAAAACTTGAGGAGCTTTTTATATGGACTATGTCTTAACGCTTGAAAGGCAGAGAGCGTATTTCGCTAATGGAGTTACTCACGATTTAAAATTTAGATTGCAGCAATTATCACAATTAAAGTGTGCAATCCAGAAATATGAAACACAACTGTATAATGCATTATCTGCTGATCTAGGTAAGTCGGAGTTTGAGAGTTATAGTAGCGAAATAAGTCTTGCATATAGAGAGATAGGTTATATGCAAGAAAACTTATGTAAGTTTGCGCGTCAAACAAAAGTTAAATCGCCGCTAAGTATTTTCTATTCACAAAGTTCAATCATTAAAGTTCCGTTGGGTTGCGTACTAATCATTGCGCCATGGAACTACCCATTTCAACTCCTGATTGCTCCTCTCATTGGGGCAATTGCTGCTGGTAACTGTATTGTCGTCAAACCTTCGGAAATAAGCAGTAATACTAGTAACGTTATTTGTCAGATGCTGCGTGAGTTTTTTGCTGAAGAATATCTTTTAGTTGCTGAAGGTGACGGAAGTCAAGTTGTTCCAGCACTGATTGAACAGGGTGGTTTTAATCATGTCTTTTTTACCGGTTCAAGCTTAGTCGGTCGTCAAATTGCTACTTACTGCGCGCAAAAATTAATTCCATATACTTTAGAACTAGGTGGTAAATCACCAGCGATTATTGATAAAAGTGCGAACCTAAAGATTGCTGCCAAACGTTTAATCTGGGGAAAGCTGTTTAATTGTGGACAAACCTGCATTGCGCCAGATTATGCTTTGATTCATCGTGATATTTATACCGAATTTATCAAAGAACTACTGATAGCAGCAAAAGAGCTAGGTGGTGATAATTTTGAGCAGCTTGGCAAAATAATTAATCAACGTCAATTTGAGCGCTTGGTAAGTTATTTGGAGCTAGGGGATATAATTTTTGGTGGAGTTTGCGATAGTGCCGCGCTGAAAATAAGTCTTACTTTACTTGAAAATCCACCCTTAGATTCGCCATTAATGAACGAAGAAATTTTTGGTCCAATTCTTCCATTAGCTAAATATCATAATGACAATGAGTTGTTTACAATTCTTAAAGCTAATCGTTATCCATTAGCTCTATATCTCTTTAGTAATGATGAACAGCTAAATCAAAAGATTACTCATGAGATCGAGTCTGGTGCAGTAGGTATTAATAATTGTCTTTATCATTTTATTAACCATAATTTGCCATTTGGTGGAATAATGTCTAGCGGTAATGGTTGTTATCATGGGAAATATAGCTTTGAAGTATTTACACATTCTAAGTCAGTGGTTAAGAGTAGCAGTTTCCCTGATTTAGCAGCAAAATATCCTCCATATACTAAATTGAAATTAAAACTTCTAAAATTTCTTGGTTAGACTTATATTATGCTATCATGACGTTATTAAGTTATGATAAATTGGAGCTACTCAACGATGAATAAAAACGATTTACGCAAGTTAATACGTAGTAAACGTGCACAAATTAGCCATGCAGATGCGGTGCTGGCTGGTGATAAATTGTTGGAGGTATTGAAGCCATTATTGACAATTGCAGAAAATATTGCTATTTATCATGCATCTGGTAGTGAACTTAATTTAGATCCAGTAATTCGCAATTGCATGGCAAGTGGTAAAAACATATTTACACCAATCGCGACACGTGGTTCTAAAATTATGCGCTTTGAACAGATTTTTGATAATACCTCACGAGACATCTTCTATCCAGAAGATTATGAGTTAGTGTCTGAATTAAAATGGTATAATTTAGACCTTGTGTTGCTACCTTTAGTAGCTGTTGATATTCACGGTTATCGTCTTGGTCAGGGTGGTGGATATTACGATAGCACTTTTGCTGGACGCAAAGAGGCGCCATTATTATGTGGCATTGGTTATGATCAGCAATTAATAACTCAAGTTCCATGTGAAGAATGGGATTTACGTTTGGATTATTTCGCCTCAGAGTGTCAACTATTAAAATTTACATAAATACGGAAGATAAGATGCAGTTTATTGATTTAAAGAAACAATATCAGTTAATTAAAGATGATGTCCTGAATGAGATTAATCAAGTTCTGGATTCTGGGCAATATATCATGGGCGATAAAGTCCCTCAGTTGGAGCAGGTGCTTAGTGTCTACACTGGTAGCAAGCATTGTATTGGGGTCTGTGATGGAACTAAGGCCTTATTAATTGCTTTGATGGCATTAGATATTAAAGCTGGGGACGAGGTTATTGTACCTGCATTTACCTTTATTGCTACAGCATCAATGGTTGCGCTATTAGGCGCAGTTCCAGTATTTGTTGATGTTGATGCGAAAACTTATAACCTTGATCCAAACAAGCTCGAAGCTGCCATCAGTGCGAAAACAAAAGCAATTATTCCTGTGAGTTTGTATGGCCAATGTGCTGATTATGATGCGATTAATGCTATTGCGAGTAAACATAATTTGGCAGTGATTGAAGATGGTGCGCAAAGTTTTGGTGCTACTTACCAAGGTAAACAATCTTGCAATCTGACTACAATTGCAACTACCAGCTTTTTCCCATCTAAGCCACTTGGCTGCTATGGTGATGGTGGCGCAATTTTTACTAATAACGATGAGTTAGCGCAAAAAATTCGTTGGATACGAGTACATGGGCAAGACAAGCGCTATCATCATGCTGTGCTTGGGCTTAATGGTAGGCTAGACACTTTACAGGCTGGAATTTTGTTGGCAAAAATGCGAGTTTTTGCTCATGAGGTTAAATTGCGCGAACAGATTGCTGCGCGTTACGATGAGTTGTTTAAAGATTCTAACTGTGTAACGCCATTTATTGCCGCCGGTAATACGTCAGTTTATGCCCAATATACACTAATGGTTGATGATCGCGATGGTTTGATTAAACATCTAAATAATGCCAAAACTCCAACTGCGGTTCATTATCCGATTCCACTGCATAAGCAACCTATATTTACACATAATTATCATGGACAAGATTTATCCGTATCAGAAAGGACTGCCGCTAAAGTAGTCAGTCTTCCTATGCATCCTTATCTAGACCATGCGGCACAGGATCGCATTGTAGCGGCAGTAAGAGAATTTATCTAAATTACCCAGTCATCTACGTATTTTATGATTCGTGATGGTGGCTGGCTAATAGTTGCATAAGCTGGCACATCTTGCATTACAACTGCATTAGGTGCTACTTTTGCGTTTGCATAAATTGTAGTGTTTCCTAATATCTTAGCTCCAGCTCCCAAAATTACATTATCGCTGATTGTTGGATGACGTTTACTGTTAGCAGTTGAGGGGATTCCCAATCCACCAAGTGTAACACCGTGAAAAATAGTAACGTTATTACCAATAATTGTTGTTTCACCGATCACAATCCCCATGCCATGATCAATGAATAAATTATTGCCGATTTGAGCTGCTGGATGGATTTCAATTCCTGTAATCCAGCGTGTGAAATGCGCCAAAATTCGTGATAATAGTCGAAACTTTGCTTGCCAGAGGCGATGGCTAATCCGATGCAATAAAGTCGCATGAAAGCCAGGATAAACTAAAATAACTTCCCAGAAACCCGGGCGCACCGGGTCCTGATTCTGATAGTGGCGGATTAATTCCAACATCTACTTACTTTCTGGTTCAGCAAATAAGGCGGTAGATAAATAACGTTCGGCAAACGATGGAATAATAACGATAATTTGTTTGCCACGATTTTCTTCTCGACTGGCAACTTTGATTGCTGCGCTCAGTGCTCCACCAGATGAAATACCAACAGGAATACCTTCTAAGCGGGCTACTTCTCGTGCCATTGCAAAAGATTCATCATCACTGACTTGAATGATTTCATCAATTATACCTAAATCTAGAACAGCGGGGATAAAGCCGGCACCAATTCCCTGAATTTTGTGTGGCGCTGGTTTACCACCGGATAAGACCGGACTAGCACTTGGTTCTACTGCAATAGCTTTAAATGATGGTTTATATTTTTTAAGAATCTGTGCCACACCAGTAATTGTGCCGCCAGTTCCCACTGCAGAAATTAAAATATCTGCACCACCAGCGGTATCTGCCCAAATTTCTTCTGCTGTAGTATTACGATGTTTCTCGGGGTTAGCTGGATTATCAAACTGTCCAACAAGATAACTATCCGCAGTTTCATCCGCAAGTTGGCGCGCTCTTGTGACTGCACCTTTCATACCCTCTGCAGCAGGAGTTAAAACTAATTCTGCACCTAAGTGAGTAATCATTTTACGACGTTCAATTGAGACGCTTTCAGGCATTGTTAAGATTAAACGGTAGCCTTTAGCGGCTGCGACAAATGCCAAACCAATTCCTGTGTTACCTGAGGTTGGTTCAATCAATAAAGTCTTGCCGGGTGTAATTTTATTTTGTGCTTCTGCAACTTCAATCATATTGAGAGCAATGCGATCTTTTACTGATGCTAGCGGATTAAAAAACTCTAGTTTTGCTAGAATGTGTGCCTTGAGGTTATGTTTTTTTTCAAAATTATGCAAACGTACCAGTGGAGTAGCACCAACTGTTTCAGTAATACTGTTATAAATGCGATTACGAAATGTAGCTGAATTAGTTGTCATGATAATAACGCCTTTAATAAAGTTATTTATGTAAAATATATATGCGATTTAGTTCTACCTAATAGGCAAAACAAAAGTAATAGTCTATGTGATAAAGTGAGAAAATGTTGCGTTAGCAACAACAAGAAGCAGTATTTGAAGTCGAGAAGCAGAATATGTTGAATAATGTGTTGGTTGATTTTGGCACAATATTGTGATTGTGCGGATAGGCATTGTGCCGAGAGGTTATTATTTTTGCTTGCATTTTGATTTCCATGTTAAACAGGCAACTTAAAAAAATAAATCCTGATGTGGAGATTTTAAGGCTAAGTTAAAACGAAAGTCAAATTTATTTTTTAGGTCTATTACACACTATAACGAATATCCACTTTGGATAGCAATAAATAGATCCTATCGGATATAATTAGGCTATACTTATCCGTTGTGTGCCTGCAAGCTAGTTTTTGGACGGTCCTAGATGAGTTATATAGCTGAAATAGTCTGTTAGATTATTGCCGCTGTAGGGTTTTGCAACGAGAAAATTATTTTAAGAGGATTGGTTAATGATGAAAATAAATATGCGTAGATTATGTTTCTATATGAGTGCTCCAATGGCTTTAAGCTTACTTTCAGCTTGCGGTAGTGGTTCTTCTGGTAGCAACAATCAAAGTACTCCGCAAGCAGTAAGTTATGCGCCATTTAGTTGCCCGGGGACTAATAATGTTTCATTTCCGGGTATTTCTGGAGTACGCGGTGTTGATGGAGTGGAGTCCCAAGTATATGTTACTGGAGTATACGTCCAGTATGGTGCGAGTCATGGCTTTTTGTACCAAGGATCAGTAACAGGTGGTGGCGTTTGCAATCAGCTTAATTACCCATCTTCTCCTGGTGTAACCGTAACGAGCACATCGCCATATGGTCCGGATAATAATGGTGCAGGTAAGGTTGTAGTAGTTGGGAGTTATACTACTCTTGAATCGGGTGCTCTTACGCAACTTGGTATGCTTTACCAAGGAGCAGCCGATGGGTCAACTACTAGTGGTTATACCACGCTTAATCCTCAGTCATTGACTGCTGAATCAGTTATTAATACTTTAGGACATAGCACAATGGGTGGTATCGTAGTTGGAAATTATGATACTCGATTATTAACTGGACAAGCATTTATTTATAATATCAATACAGGTGCGTATTATTCATTAACTAAGCCAGGTAGCTCAGCAAGTATAACTGCATATGGAATTTGGTATAACGGTGGAACTAGCTATACTATAACAGGTGGTTACAGTGCAGTTGATCAAGGTGGTACCAACCTTGGGTTTATTACTGATTGGGATTCAGCAACTCAACAAATTTCGCATTTTAAAACTTTAAATTATAACAATATGCCAGCGTCGGTCATCGGAACTCATTTTGAGGGAATTACTGGTGATGGTAACGGTGGCTATAATTTGGCTGGCGACTGGCAATACATTGGACAACCAACAACACCATCGTTTGCGAATATCTCACGTAATCCTGATGGTTCCTTCGCAACTCCTACTTGGACTGGTTTTGCGTACTACCCTGGTGCATCGTGGACATCTGCCAATACAGTCTATAAAAACTATATTCTGGGTTTGTATCAGATGGGAACTCCTACATATGACTATGGTTATGTTGCTACAATAAATTAACATACTTATCGTTTTTGAATTTTGTACTTTGCTGTATTTCAAAAAAGACTCGTCATGTACTTCTGAGTACGCATCCTTGTCTTTTTATCAATACTTCGCGTTTAAGAATCAAACACTTCGAGTATATGAAATAAAAGTTTAGCTTGTTTTTAAGGAAATATTATTATGCGTGGTGTAATTAAATTATTACCAATGGTTTTGGTTGCTGCAATTACAGCTTGCGGTTCAGGAGGTGGATCCTCTGCCGTGGTTAATCCTGTAGTTAATGGTTGGAGTTGGATTGGCGGAAGTAATGAAAGTGGCGCTTACGGCGTTTATGGGTTACAAGGTGTACCTGCTGCAAGTAATATCCCTGGTGGTCGCTATATTTCGGTTAGCTGGGTTGACAATGATGGTAATTTTTGGTTATTTGGTGGTTCTGGTAATGCTGCCAATGGTGTTAGCGGTAATTTAAACGATTTGTGGAAATATACTCCATCAACTAAACAGTGGGTTTGGATGAGTGGTGCTAGTACAATCAACGCTTATGGAAGTTATGGGACTATGGGTGTTGCAGCTGCGGGTAATGTACCAGGTGCAAGACTTGGGGCGGTTAGTTGGAAAGACAGCGCTGGTAATCTATGGTTATTTGGTGGCTTTGGAAATGCTGCCAACGGTGTAGCGGGTGCTTTAAATGATTTATGGAAATATAATATATCGAGTAATCAGTGGACGTGGGTTAGCGGATCAAATACGATAAGCGCTACAGGTGTTTATGGAACTAAGGGTATACCTTCTAATTCTAATGTGCCTGGTGCACGGCTTGGATCAGTTGGTTGGGTCGATAAGAATGGTAGCATCTGGCTCTTTGGTGGAGCGGCAGATATTTTAACTGCCAGAGTTTATAATGATTTATGGAAATTTAATCCTAGCAGTAATGAATGGACTTGGGTTGCTGGTGAATCTTCGGTTAACATCCCCGGTATTTATGGGGTTCAAGGCATTCCTGCGTTAACTAATCAACCAGGCGGGCGCTTAGATTCAATTAGTTGGCAAGAAAGCAATGGCAAGGTTTGGATCTTTGGTGGGCACGGTATTGATGCGGTTGGTAAACTAGGCAATCTTAATGATTTATGGAGTTATAGCCCAGACACAAATATCTGGACTTGGAATAGCGGGAGTAATGTGAGTGGTGCATATGGTACTTATGCTAAACAAGGAACTGCATCACCAAATAGTATTCCCGGTGCTCGTGAACATCGCATACCTATTTCATGGGTAGATAGTGGTGGAAATCTATTAATGCTGGGTGGTGACGGTAATGGTGCAAGTACTTCGGGGATATTGAATGATCTGTGGAGCTATAATCCTGCCAATAATCAATGGACATGGGTAGGTGGTAGTACTGAAAGTAATGCTTTTGGTAGCTATGGTACTCTTGGAGCTACTGCGGTGGGCAACCAACCAGGTGCTAGAATGGATGGTGTTGGTTGGGTAGATAGTAGTGGTAGTTTGTGGCTGTTTGGTGGTTCGGGAAATGGAGCCAACAGCAATGGTTATCTAAATGATTTCTGGAAATATAACTAAGACGTTTAAAGGTAAAAAATTAAAATGAAAAGAAACCTATTATTAATAAGTTTGGTCACTGGTATGGTCATAGGATGTAATTCTGGTTCATCCAGCAATAATAATGTAGCTCCCGTTGCTTCAGTTCAATATTCGACACTGCATGGTTATAATGATGAGAGTGGATCAACTTTGGTTACCGGGATTCGTGGTGTAAACGGATCTTCGTATGTTTATATCAGTGGGGTTTATAGTGGCACGACCAATTCAGGGCTGCTTTATGTAGGACCAATATCGACTACTGGTGGAACTTGGCACTTATTGAACTATCCTAGTTCGGCAGGGGTGACGGTAACCAGTACTTCTTTATACGGTCCGAATAATGGCAATACTTCTGGAACGGTACAGATTGTAGGTAATTATACGACCGCAGAATCTGCAGGTTCTGCAATTGGGTTATTGTATCAAGGGGCGGTAGATGGGTCAGGTGCATGGAGTACGTTATTGCCACCATCTCCAGATAATAGTAGTGTGATTAATACAATTGCTCATAGTACAATGGGTGGCTTAGTAGTTGGTAATTATGATACTCGATTAGCTACTGGAAAAGCGTTTATTTATGATATTACAAACAACAGTTACATTAATCTTGTGAAACCCGGGGCGGTGAGCATCACGGCTTACGGAATTTGGTATAATGGCGGAACTAGTTACACTATTGCTGGTGGTTATAGTGATGCTAATGCACGTGGAATTACTACAGGTTATTTGGTGGATTGGGATTCTGCAACTAATACTACCTCACATTGGACTAGCTTCAATTATCTAAATGAACCAGCAAATTCGATAGTTTCACATTTTGAAGGAATTACGACTGATGGCAATGGTGGTTATAATTTGGCAGCAGACGTAGCGTTAGCTTCAGGTGTGGCTGGTGCTGCATTTGTTAATGTGCCACGCAATGCGGATGGAACTTTTGGTACTGCTAGTTGGACTAATATTGCATATCCTGGAGCAAATGTTATTTCGGCAAATACGGTATATCAAAATAATATTCTTGGGGTTTATGTTCCACAGGGGAGCACATCGGTTTACCCTTACCTCGCGACATTGCCTTAATTTGCCAATCAAATGAGCTCAAGAAAATAGAATCAGTTAAATCAATCATACATTGTGATTGATTTAACTCCTCAGTTAGGATATGTTTTCATTTACTACCATTTCATCAAAAGATGAGATGAATAATAGATTAATAAATAGTGGAACAATCATGATCAGCAGCACTACTTTTAAATTCTCAATATTTATCATTGACATGTTTAAGTTGTGCAGGTTAACAATAATTGACGGCATTAAGCTGCCAATTGTTGCGCTGATAACTGCAGTCATTGTGATTAGTGCGCTAAACAGATAGTCGCGGTTTTTGAATAAATTGAAGATTGCCAAACAGCTTGCTGCTAGAGCAAAATACCAAGGCAGCATTATTAAGCCACAGTTAGCAATTAATAGACTACTTATGATTAATTTGCGGTTTTTAATATACATTTTGATAATACACCATTTGTTATAGATGTTGTGATTATCCCAAGTTTATAAGTTATATGCAATAGATAAAATTTCTATACTCAATCCGATTCATCATCCTAGGTCGTTGATTTATTCCTCGCCTACTACGTGTAGGCTTCGTCATTTGCGCCGCCTACTAGTATTTCCACACGCGTGTGTTCGAATCAGATTGAGTATAGTGCCGTATACTTAAAGTAATTTACGGCACTAGAAAAATGTGCAAAAAATGGAGCTCTAGTTGCTGCTAGAGTATTTTAAAGCTTGTTGTACCCATTCGGTAGCAAGTTTTTGAAATTCTTCCACTGTATTGCTATTCATACGGAATTTTTCACCACTAATAGTTGTAACTGTTTCTTTAAGTAGTTTATCAGTTTGACTATCAACTACTTTAATTTCTACAACCATCATAGGTTTTTTGTTATCTAATCCAGTAGCCATAGATGCAAGTTTTATTGCTGCTGAAATAGGTACCAAATTGCGGACTGAGAAACTGTCGCCTTCTAGGATCGCACCAGTAATTGCAACATTTACACGTGCTACACCCGGAGCTGATTTATCCGTAATCGGTAATTTTTTGCTGACAATTTGTTGAATCCCTATATTGATGTTAGTTCGTGCTTTTTCGATTTGCTCCGCTGTTACACCACTTTCAGTTGCCGTTTGGTATAAAGCAACAGGTGCAACGATTGCAGCATGATAATCACTCAGCTTAGCATCTGGGCTTTTATAGCTGTATATTTGTGTTCCATTTGGACTAGGAATTGGCTTTAATAAGCTGTAGTTTGGTAGAAATCCAGGAGCCTTAGTCGTTGGATCCATTTTAGTTGCGCAACCAGCAAGCAATATGCCTAATCCAAGCGCTAAAGTAAAGTTGAGTGATTTTTTCATGTGTGAGTTCCTCTAAATTTATTACATTCCAGACTATATTATTAATTAGATTTGATTGCTATGGTGCAGCTATTTTTAAATTTTGCCAATATTTTATATTTTTTAAGAAAATTTAATGCTGAATTTAATTAATCTGTCGTATTTTGACATAGTTTTGCATTGATGCATATCTCATTTTGCTCAAGAAAAAGCGCTAAATAAATAATTAGCAAAGTTTGTTTTTATAATATAATTGACGCTTATAGAATAATTGAGCAAATAATAAAATTGTAAATTAAGGTAGTTCATAGTGATAATTGCTCCATTATTCAGTTTAATCACTTCAATTTTATAAAATGTCTGAGTTTGAATGAAGGTCTTTGAAGCTTATGT
>SSGY01000154.1 GCA_008017145.1 Neisseriales bacterium | reverse complement strand
ATCAGTGGTTATGCTAGTAATGGTGCGATTATTCATTATCGTGCAACTCCAGATAGTAATAAGGTTATTCGTGATGACAATCTGTACTTATTAGATTCTGGTGGGCAGTATCTCGAAGGAACTACCGATATTACACGAACTTTTCATCTTGGAACACCAACTGAACAGCAGCGTCATCACTATACTTTAGTTTTAAAAGGGCATTTGGCGTTATCACGGGCAGTATTTAGCCATGGTACATGTGGTGAACATCTGGATATGTTGGCACGCGCTCCGTTATGGAATGAATATCTTAATTACCGTCATGGTACTGGGCATGGGGTTGGTAGCTTCTTAGGTGTGCATGAAGGTCCACAAAAAATTTCTCAAGCACATTCTAATGTGCCATTAATGCCTGGAATGATTGTAAGTAATGAGCCTGGTTTATATATGGATGGCGAGTATGGAATTAGGATTGAGAATTTATGTTTGGTAACAGAAATTGATGATGCAAAAGCCAAACAGTCGCCATATGGACCATTTTATACTTTTGAAGATTTAACACTTGTGCCATATTGCAAAAAATTAATTGATACAACTTTGTTAAGCCCAGAAGACAAGGCTCAGATTTCTATTTATTATGCTAAGATTCGATCAAAAATTACACCGCATCTTGATCCTAAGTTGCAGGCTTGGTTATTTGATCAACTTGATTTGTTGTAAATTTAAGATGAGTAAAATTTGTCCAGTGGGGTATTATGCTTAGTACTAATTTTTTGTTAGTCAGATCAGCACCGTTAAATAAAGCAGAGAAAAAATCATTATTTATGATTTTTTCTAGTACATATTTAGATATGTACGACATGGCATTATTTGTTGGGTACTCTATTTATCTTAGTGCTGTTCTTTTACCTCCATTGAAGCTATTCCAAGCGCTATTAGCATTTTCTTCTATACTATTTACTGTTCAATTATCTAAAATATTTGGAATTATTTTATTTAATCACTCAATAGAAAAGTATCGACGTAATATTATTCGAGCTCCACAAGTAATAGCCTTATGTTATTTTTTTCTAGCTTTGATTCCTAATTATTCACAAATAGGTTTGCGGTCGTTTATAGTATTTTGGATTTTGCGCTTGATTCAAGGCGTGGCGTTCGGTTTTGAAATTGGGTTCACGATTAACTACTCTAATATGAATTTTAGTCAAGAGAATAAACGCTTTATGTATTACTTTATTTTGTTTTCTGGGGAGATGGGAGCTTTAGTAAGTATTTTGTTTAATCGCCTGTTAGTTGATCACGGAATGAGTATCCAAACGTTTGACTTATTTTGGCGAATTCAATTTTTTATTGGTTGTTTGTTTGTTTTAGTCAATTTGATGCTCAGAGTAAGGCACCGTCATATTCTAAATAATTACTCTAAGTTTTCACGAAGAAGTTTTTTTTATACACTTAAACGAAACTGGCGTTATATTTTACTTCGCTCTCTTATCGTCTCTTTGCATGTTTGTTTGATTGTAATGGTGATTTTTCGAGTACCTTTCTTTTTACATTTAGCTATGGGATTTTCGTATGTTAGGATTAATATTATCCTTCTTGCTGTTACTGTTGTAGGGTTTATTGGTGCTAATTTTGCAAGGGCGCTAGCGCTATTTTATTCACCCGTTAAATTAATGAAAGTTTTCTATGTGTTAGTGATTTTATTTAGTCTGGTTTGGATAGTATTTGGCGGAAATGGCCGTTACTATTTATTATGGATTTATATTGTCGGATTTGTATATGGAGTATTCGTGCGTTTGACTCCTATGGTATTATACAGAGTCGTTGATTTTGATGTGCATAATCGCTTAACCGGGCGTTACTTAGGTAATATTCTTGCCTATTCGGTTTTTGGTAGTTTAGCTGTCTTCTGCTTGGATTTATCTCATGCGTATACCCATAATTTTCATGATTATGCTCCTGAGTTAATTATTATGGTTTTCTCCACGCTTGGTTTTATTGCTCTTAAAATTTACACTAAACATTTTACTCAAATTTAGATGGTAAACTGCGGTAAAATACTGCTTTCAGTCAAAAATTTAATGAGTAAGAGAGACAGCATGTTAGTAATGAAATTTGGTGGTACATCAGTTACCAACCCACAAAGCGTAGAAGCAATCAACACTTTAGTACAAAGAGAAATTCATCGTAAGCCTATTTTGGTAGTATCCGCATTAAGTGGAATCACCGATTTATTGGTTAAATTAAGCCACAGTATATTAGCTCCTGAACAAGATTCATTGATTGAACAGATTAAAGCTAAGCACACGCTTTGGATTGATACTATCTTTGGTGCTAATGCGAACGAACAATCAGCGGCACATAATGCTGTTGCTGGTTATTTAGCACAGTTAAAAAATCTATTACACAGTCACAATTTCACTAATCAACTACAATTGCATGATAGCATTGTTTCTTTTGGAGAAATGATGTCATCGCACTTAATCAGCAAGTTCTTGTCTTCACGTGGAAATCCTGCCAAACAAGTTAGCGCGACAGAATGTATTATTACGACCAAACATTTTGGCGGTGCTGATTTTATTGATGCAGCGACTAAAAAACATTGTAAAAAAACAGTTTTACCAATAGTTGAAAAAAATATCGTGCCAGTAATTACTGGATTTATTGGTGCTACGCAAAGTGGTGAAACAACAATTTTGGGACGTGGAGGATCTGACTATTCTGCAGCAATCATTGGTTATGCGTTAAATGCAGAAGAGATTCAAATTTGGACTGATGTAAACGGGGTCTATTCAGCTGATCCACGAGTAATTAACGATGCTAAACTTATACCTCAGTTATCATATCAAGAAGCAGCCGAATTAGCGATGTTTGGTGCTAAAGTATTGCATCCGCGGACAATTCAACCGGCTGTGAAATCTGGTATTCCTGTTCGCGTATTAAATACGTTTAATATTGATAACTGTGGAACTTTAATTGAACATAATGCAGACAATAATGATGGCTTGGTTAAATCTGTGACTTGGAAAAAATCAGCACCATTGATTAATATTTATTCGGCAAATATGTTTTTATCCAAAGGATTTTTACAAAAAATCTTTGCGGTATTAGCGCATAAAAATATTTCGGTAAATATGCTCTCTGCATCAGAGGTAAGTGTATCAGTAACTTTGGATAATATTGGCAAATTAGATGAGGCATTGCTTGAGCTAAATAAATTTGCTAAAACTGATTATATTGAAGGTTTTGGAACAGTGTCATTAGTCGGTGAAAAGATTATGTCCACGCCAAGGATTATGCAGGACTTATTTGATATTTTTGATTCATCTAATATAGGCGTACAAATGCTGTCGTACAGTGCGAGTAATATTAATATTAGCATGATCGTGCCGAGTGATAAAATCAGCGAGGTTGTTCCGATATTACATCGTAAATTCATAAATTAAACTTGGAGATTCATCATGGCGATTACTAAACCTAAAATTAATCCACAGTTTGCGGATATCGTAATTGATAAGCCGAGTAAAGTTAAATTAGCTAAACATCCCGCTGACTATAAAACGAAAGAAGTTAAAAAATCTGGTAAGAAAAAAGCACACGATTTTGCTAGTGAGGTTTTGGAACAAAGTCGAGAGGCACTAATCAGTGCTCATGAAAAATTATGGGCTTGTAAAAAGTACGGAGTTTTGATCGTATTACAAGGAATGGATACTGCAGGCAAAGATGGTACAATTCGTCATATTTTAAGTGGAATTAATCCGCAAGGTTGTCGCGTACAAGGCTTTAAAGTGCCAACTGCTGAAGAGCATGCGCATAATTTTCTTTGGCGTTATCAAAAGGTAGTTCCATCCCGCGGTGAAGTGGTAGTATTTAATCGTTCACATTATGAAGATGTTCTTGCAGTTAAAGTTCATCCGGAGTATATGGAGCAGTTGCCCGTTGAGTTATCGGTTGCCAAAAATAAGAAATTTTGGCAGGAACGCTATGAGGATATTAATGCTTTTGAACGTCATTTAGCACGTAGCGGAATTGTGGTTTTAAAATTCTTTTTGCATATCTCCAAAGATGAACAAAAGAACCGTCTCTTAGAGCGTTTGACTATTGAAGATAAGTACTGGAAGGTTTCTCCAGCAGATCTTAAAGAGCGTCAGTTCTGGGATGACTACACTGGTGCTTATGAAGATTTGCTTTCCGAAACTGGACATGAGCATGCACCGTGGATTGTTGTACCTGCTAACGATAAGAAAATTGCACGAGCAATTGTGGCACACGTGATTGCTGATGCTATTAATGGTTTGGATATTGATTTTCCAAAACTTAGCAGTGAAGAAATAGCTGAGCTTAAACAGTCTAAATTAAAATTGGAAAAAGAGAAAAGTTGAAATATACGATAGTTGCGTTGCGTGCGCTAAAAGATAACTATGTCTGGCTGATTCATGATGATAAGAGTGCTATAGTTGTAGATCCAACCGAAGCTCATGTAGTTGAAAAATACTTACAGCAGCATGATCTGGCACTCAAAGTGATCCTGCTTACTCATAATCATCCCGATCATACTGGCGGCGTTAAAATGTTATGCGAGCGATATCATCCTGAATGCATTGATAATTTTAATCAAAAGCTTGCAGATGGACAAATGCTACACCTTGCAGATTTGGATCTGTCAGTTAAGGTATTGTTAACTCCCGGGCATACACTCGAGCATGTTTGTTATTTAGTTGATGATAAGCATTTGTTTTGCGGTGACACCTTATTTGGCATGGGTTGCGGACGAGTATTTACCAATGATTTTGTTGCGATGTATAATTCATTAAGTAAAATAAAAGCGTTACCAGAGTCAACTTTATGTTATCCGGCACATGAATACACAGCGAACAATTTGCGGTTTATTACATCAATAGATGACAATCATGTTTATTATCAAGATTATGCCAAATATTTAGTGATGAAGCTTAGTAGTACGCAAAATTCATTGCCAACGGTGCTTGCCGATGAACTACGTTACAATTTGTTTTTACGCTGTAATGAACCTCATGTTTGGGCTATAGTTGGCGCAAAGAGTGGTGAATTAATCAGTGATGAAGAGAGTTGCTTTGTGGTACTGCGCCAATTAAGAAATGCTTTTTAGTAACTATTCGGACTATCTCGCAATAGCGTCGTGGCTAAGCTCCTCATGTACGTTTCTCATGTACACTTCGTCGCCTTGCGCCTAGCTCTTGCTTCATATTCCGATAGTTATTTTGTATGCTGTAGTACTAATTTTACGAAGGTAGACTAATTATGCGAATTTTACATACGATGTTACGGGTGGTTGATTTAGATAAAAGTATTCAATTTTATACTAAAGCGTTTGGAATGCAGTTATTACGCCGTAATGATTATCCCGAGGGTAAATTTACATTGGCATTTATTGGCTATGGCGCTGAAAGTGGACAAAGTGTGATTGAACTAACCCATAACTGGGGTACTGAAAGCTATGATTTAGGTAATGCCTATGGACATATTGCATTAGGTTGCGATGATATTTATGCTGCGTGTGAGATTGCCAAAACGAATGGTGGTAAAGTAGTTCGTGAACCAGGGCCAATGAAACATGGTTCAACAATTATTGCTTTTGTCGAAGATCCTGATGGCTATAAAGTAGAATTGATTCAGGAGTAGTTTATGCAACCGCTGGCCGAATTATTACGTCCTAAAAATTTAGACGATGTTATCGGACAGCGTCATTTAATTGCAAATGGTGCACCGCTTGCCAATCTCATCAAAAATGGTAAACTACAGTCAATGATACTTTGGGGTCCTCCTGGAGTCGGTAAAACTACACTAGCTAATATTATTATGAGTAGCTTTGATTGCTACTCAATTAAGCTCTCAGCCGTATTTAGCGGCGTCAAAGATATTAAAGATGCACTGGAACAAGCCGAACAAAATGCCTTGGGTCTATTTGATAAACCGACGGTGCTTTTCGTCGATGAGATTCACCGCTTTAATAAAGCGCAACAAGATGCCTTCTTACATCATTTGGAAGAGGGGAAGATTATTCTGATCGGTGCAACTACCGAAAATCCCTCTTTTGAAATCAACAATGCTTTACTCTCACGGATGCAGGTCTATGTTCTGGAAAATTTATCCAGTTCTGATCTTCAGCTGCTATTGACTAAAGCGCTCAGCTCCATTACTACGGTAAAATTAACGTCTGAGGCAGGGCAATTATTAATTGATCTTAGTGATGGTGATGCAAGACGCTTACTAAATTTACTGGAACTAGTTGCTAATTCTTCTACCGACTTATCAGAAATAGATGCAGCAACTATTGCTCAAATTGTACCTAAAAATATTCAGCGCTTTGATAAAGGTGGCGAAGAATTTTACAACCAAATTTCTGCCTTGCATAAATCAGTGCGTGGATCTAATCCCGATGCGGCATTGTATTGGTTTGGGCGGATGTTAAGCTCCGGTGCTGAACCATTATACCTAGGACGTCGTTTATTGCGTATGGCATGGGAAGATATTGGTTTTGCTGATACCAATGCGGTAACAGTAGTAAACAATGCCTTACAAACTTATGAACGTCTCGGCTCTCCAGAGGGTGAAATAGCTTTGGCTGGTGCGGTAATTTATTTGGCTGTAACCAATAAAAGCAATGCGCTGGAATTAGCTTATGGGCGGCTCAAAGAATTTTTGCAAACTGCCAGTTCAGCGCCTGTACCAATCCATTTACGTAATGCTCCCACCAAGCTTATGACTGAACTTGGCTATGGACGTGAATACAAATACGCGCATGATTTTCCGCATCGTTATGTTCCAAATGAGCAATATTTTCCTGATGATATGTCGCCCGTGTCATTCTATCAACCGGGTGAGCAGGGGTTTGAACAACGGATTCGCGAACGTCTTGATTTTTTAGCTAGTCTGGATAAAGCTTCACGGTAGATTTAAAAATTTCAGGTACATTAACATTCATTCATACAATATTTCTTGCACACAATTTTTTATGATTGGGTTTCCCGATGAAAAAACAGCGCCAATGGTTTAAAATCTTTAATGTGACGAGTGGTAATTTCTTCGAAATGTTTGATTTTATGGTTTTTGGCATGTTTGCACATATGATAGCCAAAAGCTTTTTTCCAACTTCAAGCCCTTATCTCTCTCTGATGCTCTCTTTTGTAACTTTTGGCACTGGTTTTTTAATGCGTCCAATCGGTGCACTGGTCTTGGGTGGCTTTATTGATAAATATGGTCGTAAACGTGGTTTGTTGGTAACTCTAGGGTTAATGGCGTTTGGAACATTTACGATTGCATTTACGCCTGATTACTCACAGATTGGAGTTGCTGCGCCGCTACTGATTTTATTCGGGCGATTAATTCAGGGCTTTTCTGCAGGTGCAGAATTGGGTGGAGTTTCGGTTTATTTATCTGAGATAGCACCAGTTGGACGTAAAGGATTTTATGTCAGTTGGCAATCTGCATCGCAACAACTTGCGGTAGTTTGCGGTGCGTTATTTGGTTTTGTACTCAGCAAAATATTAAGTATTGAACAAATGGCAAGTTTTGGCTGGCGGATTCCGTTTATCTTTGGTTGTTTGGTAATTCCAGTAGTATTTTTTCTGCGGGGTTATTTGCAGGAAACTGAGAGCTTCAAACACGCTAAGCATCATCCCAGTATTAATGAAATTATTAAAAGTACCTTGGCTAATTTTCCTTTGATCGCAGGTTGTTCAATGATGGTAATGCTAACCACCGTTTCATTTTATATGATTACCGCCTACACACCAACCTATGCCAAGGATGTCATTCATTTGTCTGGAGCTAAAGCATTTTTTATTACCATGTGCATTGGTTTGGCTAATTTTATTTTTCTTCCGCTGATGGGGGCTTTGTCAGATAAAATTGGGCGTAAAAAACCATTGATTCTATTTAGTAGTTTGTTTATTCTAACTGCGTATCCTATGCTAAATTGGTTAGTGGATAATTCTACCTTTAATCATATGCTGGTCGTAGAATTATGGTTTTCTTTACTGTATGCTGGTTATAATGGTGCAATGGTTGTTGCATTGACTGAAATTGTACCTGCAAATATCCGCTCAATTAGTTTTTCTTTTGCCTATAGCATCGCAACTGCAATTTATGGTGGGTTTACTCCAGCTATCGCGACGAACTTAATTCATTTTACGGATAATCCAGCAAGTCCAGCACTATGGCTAACAATCGCTGGAGCATGTAGTTTAATTACGGTATTGATTTTGGGTAACAAAAAGCTGTTATAAGTAAAAAATCAAAGACTCTAATGGCTGATAATATTGTAGTAAAATATAGTATATAAATAATTTAAATGAAAGAATTCATAATGAGTAAAAAACCAGCACAAAACTTAGCTGTGCTTAATCAAGAGCTTAAAGAATACCTTTATACTGGTTATGACCTGCATTTCGTGCATGGCTGGTTTAGTGCCTACCTCTCAGCACCAAGTGATAGTGAAGAAGATCTATTGATTCCAACTTATTTAATATTAGATGAAAATAAAATTAAAGATGAGCAAAAATTTGCATCTTTAGTTGATCGTTTGGTTGTAGTTTATAGTGAATTAGCCGATGCGATTTTTGAGAGCAATAAATTAATTCGTCCACTGATTGATTTTGCGCGCCCAAATGCTTTTGATCCTTTAACTTTTACAGATGAACAACGACGTAATCTGGCGATGTGGCTCTATGGCTACCTAACTGGTTATTTGGCAATTGGTGGCGACATTACCGAATACGCAACTAATGAGCAACTCTTGGAAGAGAAATTTTTTCCAGCACTATTTACCTTATGTGTGGCATTTTTTAGCCTTGCTCGCGAATCTGATTTAGGTGAAATGTCTGCTCAAGTAGCTGAAGATTTTGCTGAACTACAAATTGATTTGAAATCAATGTGGGAGAGCGAAGAAGATGAAGATGACGTGGATGAGCTAATCCGCGAATCGATTGAAGAACTGGACTTGGCAGATATAATTGGTGCGCTTAACGATGTGTTTTATGTTATTCGCGTGAGTGATGAGAGTCGTTTTGCCGCTAGTGGGCAAAATAAATTATTAAACAAATTAGCTACTCGGCATTGATTTTTCAGAATAGAAATGGCAAATAATGAGTCGTGATGATGGATTTAAAGAGTATATTTTGAATGATGTGCTAGCTCACTTGGGAAATATTCGTGCGCGAGCTATGTTTGGCGGTTACGGAATTTACTGGCATGACGCTTTCGTGGCATTAATTGCTGAAGGTGAGCTTTATACAAAAGCCAATGCTGATTTGAAAGCTAAGTATTCTGCTCTGGGTTGCCATCCTTTTAGTTACGCTAAAGGAGATGGTAAGATAACCGAGATGAGTTATATGAGTGTTGATGAGTCCAGTTTGGAAGATCCACGGACGATCAAAATTCGTTTTGAAGAAGCTCTAGACCTAGCATTGCAAGCACCAGTAAAACCAGTACGTAAAACTAATAAAAAAGCCAAAGCAAAATAAATAATGCAAAATAAAGCCAATAAAACCTGCCTTATGTTCGGAATTTTAGGTTTAAACATACTTCCTAATTCTGGGTCGCGCCCAAGCATAGAATCTCGAGTTGAAAATATCACAGCCGCACACCCAGCCGCTACTACTGCAGCTTGTGCTACGGTTGCTAAAGGTGGTTGTGCTGCAGTTAAAGTAGTTAAAGCAGGCTCTGCCGCGCTAACTACTCATGAGTCAGAAGATACTATGCTCAAATAGATTCACCATACTAGGTCGTTACCAAGTTCCTCGCCTACTAACTGTAGGCTTCATCACTTGTCGCCTACCAGTATTTCCAATCTATTCGAGTATGGTAAAGATAGTCCGAATAAAGAATAAAGAGGTTTACTTATGCGCCAAGTCGCAATAATCGGCGGTGGTATATCCGCATTAGCAACTGCATATTTACTACAAGAAAAAGCTAAGAGCCAAAATATAGCAATTGGAATTAAGGTTTTTGAAAAAGAAAATCGTTTGGGCGGCAAAATATGGAGCCGTAAAGAGGATGGCTATCTCTGTGAATGGGGTCCAAATGGATTTCTAACCAACAAGCCGCAAACGTTGGAATTATGTAAAAGCTTGGGGTTAAGTGAGCAACTCCTTGCCAGTAATGATAATGCCCGTAAACGCTTTGTCTACGCTAATGGAGTTTTACACAAATTACCGCATAATCAAATTGAGTTTTTAACCAATAGCTTGATTTCGTGGCGCGGCAAATTACGCATTGCCCGTGAGTTTTTTGTTGCTAAACGCGATTCAAAAAAAGATGAATCCTTGGCGGATTTTGCCAGACGTCGACTTGGTGATGAAGCTCTAGCTAAGTTAATTGCACCAATGGCAGGTGGGATTTTTGCTGGAGATCCCGAGCAGATGTCCTTACAGGGCTGTTTTCCACGGATCTACCAACTTGAGCAAGAATACGGTGGTTTACTCAAAGCAATGCTAAAATTAACTAAGCAACACCGAGTAGAAAAAGCAGCTGGCAAAGTTAGCGCTTCTCCCGCTGGACCGGGTGGTGTATTAACTTCTTTTGCCAATGGGATTCAGGTTTTGACTGATAGACTAAGTTCAGCTATCGGAGCAGAAAATATAATTCATGGCAGTGCGGTAAGTAGTCTTAAACGTACTCCAGTTGGTGGCTGGCAAATTTTGCTCAAGGAACAAGCTTATTTTGCTGATGAGGTGATTTTGTCTACACCAGCATATGTTAGTGCCGAACTGGTTAATAGTTTTGCGCCTAAATTAGCTAATTTGTTGCACCAAATAAATTATTCTCCGTTAGCGGTGGTTTGTCTGGGCTATGATGCGCGTGAAATAGATTGTGATATGCAAGGATTTGGTTATTTATTGGCACGCGGTGAAGAAATTCCTATCTTAGGAACTTTGTGGGATTCAAGTATTTTTGCTAAGCGTGCGCCCAATGGAAAGATTTTATTTCGTACGATGCTTGGTGGTGCGGCTCGACCAGAGTTATTAAAGCTTAACGATAGTGAGATTCAGCAATTAGTGCAGGATAGTTTGGCAAAAATTATGAAAATAACCGCAAAGCCAGAACTAGTCCGCATTTATCGCCATGAGCAAGCTATTCCGCAATATCGCGTGGGACATACCCAGCTAGTAGCACAAATCATGGAAAATGCAGCCCAGTTTAATGGACTGCATTTGAATAATAATGCGTATTCCGGTGTTGGAATCAATGATTGTGTCGCCGCAGCTTACTGTACCGCAGATAAAATCATTGCGCAAGTTTAATTATTTGTCCAGAACGACAGAAGAAGTCATTTTTTGAAATCCGACAAAATCCAAGATTCAAAGACGAAGAGTGTAGTTTTATTTTGAGTAAAGATATGGTAGTCTTATTAACTCAATGTCCATAAACTTTAACGATGATAATTCCACACAAAATAAGTACATAGCCTAGTGCAGAAATAAGGTTAAGCTGAATTTCACCAAAAAGAACAAATGCAAAAATAACGGTAAAGATAGGATAACATGATTCAATT
>SSGY01000116.1 GCA_008017145.1 Neisseriales bacterium | reverse complement strand
CATCAATAAACAACACTTTATCGTCGGCTTTAGACTTCTTAAAAATCAAAATTGCCGCAGGAATACCCGTGCCATAAAATAGCTTTTCGGGTAAACCAATCACCGTATCTAATAAATTTTCGTCAATCAGTTTTTGCCGAATAGCTCCCTCTGTAGAACCTCTAAACAACACACCATGCGGTACAACCACGCCCATACGACCCGTCTTAGGACGCAAGGTTTCTACCATGTGCAAAATGAACGCATAATCGCCCTTCGTTTTTGGCGGAATACCGCGTCGAAAACGGCCAAACTGGTCATTCTCTGCTTCTTCATGCCCCCATTTTTCTAAACTAAATGGCGGATTAGCGGTAACAATATCAAACAGCTCTAAATCACCGTTTTTATCCAATAACTTCGGGTTACGAATGGTGTCGCCCCACTCTATTTTGTGGTTGTCTTCGCCATGCAAAAACATATTCATTTTGGCTAATGCCCATGTTGAACCAATCGCCTCTTGACCATACAAGGCATATTCTTTTTTACCCGTACTTTCTCGAATTTTGCGGCCACACTTCATCAACAACGAACCCGAACCACAGGCAGGGTCACAAATACGGTCACCCGATTGTGGCTCTAATACCGTTGCTATTAAGTCAGATACTTCGGGCGGCGTATAAAACTCCCCAGCTTTTTGTCCCCCACTGGCGGCAAAGTTTTTAATTAAATATTCATAAGCATTGCCAATCACATCTAAAGAACCCACACGGCTAGGGCGTAAGTTCATATCAGGCTTGGCAAAATCCTCTAAAATATGGCGCAAAATAGTGTTTTTTTGCTTTTCTTCGCCCAGCTTATCGGTATTAAAACTAATATCTTGGAACACATTTTTGAGCTTAGTACCGTTTGTTTCTTCAATAGCGTGTAAGGCTTTATCAATACGCTCGCCGTTTCCTGCTTCGTGACGTTGCTCGTACAAGGGTTTATAAGCCCAAACCGCCGAAAATTCCGATAACTTAAAATATTCTGATTGATACTACCCTACCGATGATGTTTTGACGTTCTGATTCAGTAACCCACGTTTATTGATATAAGTATTTAACGCAATATGACTTTTATATCCCAGCACTTTAGCAATTTTTCGCACGGATAAACCATAACCAAGTAGCTCTGTTATTCTTGGCACATCCATATCAAACTTACTTTTCTGTAAAGTCCCTTTAGGTTTTCCTAATTGCTGTCCTTGTGATTTTTTCGCTGATAATGCTTCTTTAGTACGTAAACTAATCAAGTCTCGCTCAATTTCTGCAAACAAAGAAAATAAGGTTATTACTATTTTCGAGTTCATATCATGATGGGCAATATCTAGACTTTGCTTAATGGCAATAACTCGTATATTGCGCTCAATCAACGCATTAACTAAAGCAATAACCTCAGACGTGCTACGGCCTAAACGACTGAGTTCAGTCACAATTAAGGTATCGTGTTCGTCAAGTAATTGCATTAGCTCATCAATTCTACGTTGCTTACTCGTTTGACGAGATGAGATCGTGATTTCAATATATTCATCAATATGTAATATCTGTCTTCTAGCGAACTCTAATATTTCCAATTTTTGGTGATTTAAGTCTTGTTTGTCGGTAGATGCACGCAAATACGCAATGACTTTAGCCATGAAGACCACCCGTTTTGTCTTAATGTTTAAATTGGTATAAAACTATATAAATTGTATGTTATTTTTTCACTGTTTTATATATACAGCATGATGCTATATTAATGCTCGTATTTACCTATACAGTTTTTATGTACACATGGCACAAGATAGTGAAAGACTGACCATTTTGTCAGATGCTGAACAATTTGCTTTATATGCTCTTCCTGATTTTGATGACAATCAGAGGATGCATTATTTGTCTTTTTCGGAGACTGAACTAAAACTTATATTTAGTCGAAAAGAAATACATTCACAAATGCATTGTGCCTTACAAATTGGCTATTTCAAAGCGAAGTATGCCTTTTTTATCTTTTCGTGGTCACAAACAGAGACTGATTGTCAATTTATTCTAGAACGATACTTTGGTGACCAAACGTGGATTCCAAAGTCTGTTACCAAGCATGAATATTATACTCAGCGCACAGCTATCGCGTACTTATTTAACTATCATCTTTGGTCTGCCAAATTTTTACCTCAGTTAGTCAACAAGGCTAATCACAGTGTGCATCGTGATGTTTCTCCTCGGTTTATTGTTGCTGAACTACTTATTTACTTGAATGAAAATAGAATCATTAGGCCTGCTCATACAACCTTACAAACGCTTATTAGTGAAACCTTATCTGCCGAGCGTGAACGCCTATCAAAGCTGCTCATCAATATGCTGGATGAGCCGAGTCAGAATATTATTCAGCAATTGTTAATCCGTGATGAAGCCTTGTCAGGCCTTGCTATTCTCAAACAAGATGCCAAACATTTTGGCTACCGACAAATGGTGTTAGAGCGACAAAAAAGGACGACATTGGCTCCTATCTATGAGATTGTCACGCGACTTTTACCTAAACTTGCCATTTCTCGCCAAAATCTAAGTTATTATGCCAGTCTGACAAATTTCTATACTATCTACGATTTGCGTCGACTTAAGCCTGAACAAACTTATCTGTATTTATTGTGCTATGCGTGGCAACGCTATCGCCAATTTACCGACAATCTCATTGATGCCTTAGGCTATCATATGAAACTTCTAGAAGATCAAACAAAAAACAAAGCAAAGAAAAAATACGCCATAGAGCAGGCTGGGCGACAGCAGGAAACAAGACAGGTTGGCCGATTGCTATTATTGTATGTCGATAGCGAAGTAGCTGACACCCTACCTTTTGGTACAGTGCGTGAGCGAGCGTTTTCTATTATCCCTAAACACACACTAGAAATAATAGGTCACCGCTTAAGCCAAAAGCCTGTCAGTGAATTATCACTACGCTGGCAAATGGTAGATGACCTAGCCGATCGTATTCGAAGGCACTTGCGCCCACTATATACCACGATCAACTTCTCTTGTAATACAACTACCAGCCCATGGCTTTCTGCGTTAGCATGGATGAAAGACGTTTTTTCTAAGCAACAACGTTTATCTCAACGACCGCTACATGAATGTATTGAAGACACTGTCCCGCAACGATTGCGACCCTACCTGCTCACCTTTGACTCAAATGGAAAGGTCACTGGTGTTGATGCTAACCGTTACGAATTTTGGATTTATCGTCAACTGCGAAAGCGTTTAAAGTCGGGAGAAATCTATGTGGATGACAGTATTCAACATCGAAATTTTGCTGATGAATTAGTGAATGTTAGTAATGGCTCAACTATCCTCAGTCAATTAGATATTCCTTGGCTGCAACAGCCTATCAACAGCCAGCTTGATGCATTAAGGCGTGAGCTCCATCATCAATGGCTATCCTTCGATCGTGATTTACGTCAAGGAAAGTTGAAACATGTGGAATATGATCATAAAAGCAAAAAAATCACATGGAAAAAACTAAAAACGAATCTAGATACTTGTCAACAAGATAGTTTTTATCAACAAATGTCATTTTGTGATATTTCTGATGTGTTTCACTTTACGAATACACAATGCCATTTTTTATCGGCGATGACTCCCTTACAGCCTAGGTATGTCAAACAAATCGCTGACCCAACCAATTTAATGGCGGTTATTATCGCTCAAGCGATGAATCACGGGAATTTGTTGATGGCGCAAACCAGCGATATTCCATACCATGCGTTAGAAACCATGTATCAACAATATTTACGACCATCTTCATTGCAAGAGGCAAATGATCGAATCAGTAATGCTATCGCAGCATTACCCATTTTTTCTCATTATTCATTTGATTTAGGTATTCTTTATGGCAGTGTTGATGGGCAAAAATTTTCGGTTGAGCGTCCAACCGTCAAAGCTCGTTACTCTCGAAAATATTTCGGTAAAGGAAAGGGCGTCGTTGCTTACACGATGCTATGTAACCATATTCCATTGCAAGGATGGCTGATAGGTGCTCATGAACTTGAAGCACACCACGTCTTTGATATTTGGTATCACAATAACTCGGATATTACGCCATCAGTTATTACAGGTGATATGCATAGTATCAATAAAGCTAATTTTGCTGTTTTGCACTGGTTTGGATCACGCTTCGAGCCTCGTTTTACGGATTTGGATACACAGTTAAAACATCTTTATTGTGCTGAAGATTTAGTAAACTATGAAAAATATCTTATTCGACCTGTTGGTAAAATAGATTTAGAGCTGATCACTACTGAAAAATCAAATATAGATCAGATTGTTGCAACACTTGGACTAAAAGAAATAACACAAGGCTCGTTAATTAGGAAACTATGTAACTACTCTCAACAAAATCCAACACGTCGAGCAATTTTCGAGTTCGATAAGCTTATTCGTAGTATTTACACCTTACGTTACTTGCGTGAGCCTCAATTACAGCGAAATATCCATCGTTCGCAAAATAGGATTGAGTCATACCATCAGTTGCGATCAGTCATTGCTCAAGTGGGTGGTAAAAAAGAGCTCATAGGCAAAACAGATATAGAAATCGAGGTCAGTAATCAATGCGCTCGGCTTCTTGCCAATATTATTATTTATTACAACTCTGCCATTTTATCGCGACTACTCAACAAATTTGATGGAACCAAAAACCCTAAAACGCTTGCTTTCATCAAGAAAATATCACCTGTGGCTTGGCGGCATATTCATTTGAACGGCCATTATACTTTCAAAAATCATCGCCAGCCTATTGATTTAGATGTACTTGTTTCAAGTGTGGTTTTAGGCTAAAAACAATCTATTGAGGCTATGTTTTAGGAAATCAGAATTTTCGGCGGTTTGGGCTTATAAACCCTAAAAGCATCTTTGTTTAATTGCCAACATCTATCCTGAATATTAGGCGCGACTTTTTCGCCAAAGAGTGACTTTATATCAGCCTCGGAGTTAGATCTAATTAAAAAGCAATGATCAGGATTACTTTTACGATGATCATTTAATACCCAACAAATCCGCTCCCAATCTTCAAAGAAGTATTCTTGTAAAAGCGGTAATATCTTTTGTTGGAAAATAAACGCTAATTTTTCTATGGTTTTATCCGTCTTTAAGTCCATAAAATAAGCATGACCTAAACAATGGTCACGGTCTAATAATACTTCAATACGTTGGTTAATTACAGTCAACAGCTTTTCAATATCCACTCCCTCCACAATCACCTCTTTTAGTAACTCTGGCTTGGGGGGCATTTCAATAAACGAAAAACGGCGACGTAAGGCAATATCAACCCCTGCTAAAGAACGGTCGGCTGTATTCATAGTACCTATTAAATAGACGTTATTTGGTACACTAAATGGGTCTTTTGAATACGGAAGCGTAACTTCTAAGGCTTCGTCTTCGCCTGCTCGTTTTGATGGTTCTATTAGGGTTATTAACTCACCAAAAATACGCGATATATTTCCTCGGTTTATTTCGTCAATAATTAATACCTTAGCAGTATTTATATCGCTTTGATCGAGAGTAGTATCAACTGGATTTAGCAATTTGCTAAGTTTTGAAAGGTTAATTGATCCATCCCGTAATCTGTAAATCGACTTCATCATAAAGTTCTTGTCCAAAATATCATCAGCAGGGCGGGACTTTGCATAAATTTGCAACCATCTAACCTCCCGACATTGACCATATCCATCATCTTCAACTTCACGACTCAGGCATTTATAGTTTCCTGTTATTTCGGCTATTGCTCTAAATTTGCTGTTGCCATCAGAAATAACGACCAGATCACCAATTTGTAGTTTTAATAAGAATATCTCCACCGCGGTTACCGCATAATCTTTGAATTTAGAACCTGACTTCTCAAATACCGATGTTATAT
>SSGY01000071.1 GCA_008017145.1 Neisseriales bacterium | reverse complement strand
GACATGCAACAGCTGCAATAATTACTACCCAAGGATCTGACACTTGCACAGGACAAGAACTAGAGGTTGGAGCATCTTGTACTTACTCTGTTTCAGTTAATGACAACTTCACGGACTTAAATCAGCAAATAAATCTTGGTTTTAACGCTAATTATGTGGGTAGCAATGGCACTAGTAGCTATAGCAGAGTTATGCCACTAACTTATAATTCAACCGCCTATGGTGCAATTATTGCCCTATCGTCACTCTCAAACATGTCCATTAGTGGTGATAATATCGAGTCAGAAACTCAAAATTTAACCATTAGCAATAATGGTACCGCCGATGCTACACTTAGCAGCATTGGCTTAATTGATAACCCAGCGTATTTACTTGCAAATAGCGGTGACTGTGGTGCTTCACTGGCAGCAGGTAGTAGTTGTACAGCACAGATTAAGCTGGGTCCAATTGATAATAGTAGCTCGACTGAATCCACAGGCATTGCTAATTACATCGTAAATTACGCCGCAGTAGGACAAACTCCCGCGGGTATCGAATCAACCAGCGTTGCTTGGAGTGTCTCGTCTAATATAGTTCAACCACCAATCATAAGCATGGCAACTAGTATAACTGGCTGTGCCAGTGGCGATGGTATAACAACTACCTGCATGGACAACCCTACCGCCACGGGTGGGACAGCAGGAAATATAAAAGTGGTGTTAACCTTTACCAATAGTAGTACAGTTACCGCAGCAAGCACGATTAGCTTACCTGAAAGCTCCAGCTCACTATTTACTGTGCCAGGCTATAGCTTAGCAAGTAGCTCATGTGCCACTGGTGCAGCCATTAATAATGGAAGCTGTACCATAGTCTACAATTTACCAAGTGGTGTATCTACATCTGCTTTTCAGTCTAATCTTACTCAAGCTGATTTTGCGTACAACTATACTTATGGACCTACTGGAAATTTGTCAGGATCTGGTAGTAATAATTTGACTACGTCCATAGATGTTGTTATGCCAACTTTAGCAATTGAGTCAATTAATAAGATTGCTCAAGGTGAGTCAGGTACTGCAACTATTAATTGGAGTAACTTATATCAGACGACTGTGCCAGCTACCACCACCAGAGCGACGAAAAGTAATGAAAGCGATGCAACTGGATTAAGTAGTTCAACTCCTGCCACTTGTGGTTCGATTGTGAGTAACTTGGTAAGCTGTACTAGCTCGATTACGACTACGAATTCTACCCCAGTTGGGACTGGTTATTTGTTAAAAGTAACAGCAGCTGGTGGGTTAAGTGCCACCCCAGAATCATTTACAGTATTTTCAAATCAAGTAATTTTTGTAACCATAACTAAGTGGACAGGTAGTTTGGGCGGACTTGCCGGTGCCGATACTAAATGTAATGGCGCCTCTAATAAGCCTAAAAATGGTGCTCCTGGTACTGGTAAGACTTACAAAGCATTATTGAATTCGAATAATGCGACGGTATCTGGCACTGCATATTATCGTACTGATGGTTTGACTCTAATTGCAACAGCAAGTGGTGGCAATTTGGTCGGCGCAAGTAGTTTAACCAATGCAATCACTTCAAGTCTTGCCACGCCTTGGACTGGAGCTAGTGCTAGTTGTTCAACTTGGACATCTGCTGATCGTGCTGCTGGCGGCACCACTGGCAGGAGTAGTTATACTACTTCGGAGTGGTGGACTCCGAACTCAACCTTATGTAATGCCTCGAATCCGTTGTATTGTGTGGCACAGTAAGCATATTAAGCCCCTAATTTTATTCGTAATTGAAGCCTAAATTAACGGTATATTTAAAAATTTGTGAATTTCTAATGCAGCGCAACAAGCATTGACACAAAGTAAATTGATGCATTTGGCTACAAATTTAATACGTTTAGCTCTTTTAATGAATCCTCTTTATGCAACGCTAATTTAGGATCAATACCATCAATCTATTATGCTTAAAATGAGCTGGTTGGTTGGATACGATGTAAATCTTATTGCAATATCAGTAAGCAAAAGAACATGAGTCCACGTAAAATAGAAAATAAATTTTAACATGAATTAGTCGGTGTTAAATTGGGGGTTATTTAGCATCGAATACTTATATAACTTATTGATTTTTTAAAGAAGTAACTATGAAGTATTTGTATAAAATTTTGTTAATTTGTGCAGGAATTAATTACTTGAGTTCAGCAACAGCTTCGGAATCTGCAGTATTAGCAGATGCAAAACCAACTGATTGCCGCTGCCTGCCAACTTCACCGTGTTGGCCTACGGACAGACAATGGCAGGAACTTAGTAAACAACTTGATGGTAAGTTAGTAAAGCCTGAGCTGCTAACCTTGGCATGTCAGACAGACATCAATAGTCAAGCGTGCAAGGATGAACTAATAAAAATTAAAAATCCATTCTATGTACAATCAAAACCTGGTGGTACACAAACTCAGGGTTGGCTCAATGCTTGGTCAAATACGCCAAGTGTATATGCAGTGGAAGCCAAAACCACAAAAGATATTGCACGTGCAGTTGACTTCGCCAGAGAGCACAATTTGAGAATCGTAGTAAAAGGTGGTGGTCACGACTATTTAGGTCGCTCTTCAGCTCCTGATTCTCTATTGGTGTGGACGCATGATATGCGGGAGGTTAAATATATTCCTGATTTCATACCTACTGGAGCACCAAACTCTGAATCCGCAATTCCGGTAATTACAGCTGAGGCTGGTACCAGATGGATTGAAGCATATAATGTAGCAACAAACCAAAACCATTTGTATGTTCAAGGTGGTGGGTGTGCAAGTGTTGGAGCGGCTGGTGGTTTTATTCAAGGTGGTGGGTTTGGTAGCCTATCCAAAAAATTTGGCACTGGAGCAGCAGGTATTGTGCAAGTTGAAGTTGTTACCGCGGATGGTCAAACTCTTATTGCCAATAAATATCAAAACTCTGATCTATTTTGGGCAATCCGTGGTGGCGGTGGCGGAACTTACGGAATTGTAAGTAAAGTAACTTTAAAGCTGCACCAGTTACCGAGTAGTTTTGGAATCTACAGTGCGCAAATTTCAGCAAAAAACGATGATTCTTTCAAAATACTAATTAAAAAATTTTTAGATTTCTATGAAAATAAACTCAACAATGAATACTGGGGTGAGCAATTCGCATTTAATTCTAAAAACCAGTTGAATATTTTCATGGTATATCAAGGCTTAAATTCAAATCAAGCTAATAATGTATGGAAAGATTTTAATTCATGGATTAAGCAAAATAAATCTAACTACACTATCAAAAACAAAAATATACAAGTTCCGCCGGTTGATATGTGGAATTATGCCTATTGGAAAAAATATCACCCAGAAATGGTAACAGCAAATACATTACCAGGCGCATTAGAAGGTGAATATTGGTGGTCATCAAATACTGATGAAGCATCACAATATATTTACACTTATCAATCGTGGTGGATGCCTAAATCATTGCTCACCAATGAGCCAAATTTAGTTAAATTAAGCGCGGCTTTCTTCAAAGCCTCACGGGCGGGCAACGTATCTGTACATATTAATAAAGGATTATCAGGAGCATCTGAAGAAGCTATTGCCAATAGCAAAGAAACTTCAACTAACCCTAGCGTGTTTAACGCTGATGCGTTGGTTTTAATGGGTGCTGGAAGCGATAAGATTATTAGCGGTGTAAAAGATTATCAGCCAGACTACAAAGCGGCTCAAGTGAAAGTTGATATAATTTCTGCCGCAATGAAAAATCTGGTTGATCTGGCACCAAATAGTGGTACTTACGCGAACGAAGCTGATTACTTTCAGAAAAATTGGCAGCAAGATTTTTGGGGAGATAATTACTCGCGCTTGCTTTCCGTAAAACAAAAATATGACCCTCAAGGATTATTTTACTGTCACCACTGTGTTGGTAGTGAATTTTGGAATGATAAAGGGATGTGCAGAATTAAATAACCGCAAAATCAAAATCTAGCCGAGTGGATGGAATCTACCCACTCGGCTTACATAAGAACATAAAATCTAGATCACACTTGTAATAATTATTATGTTTTTAATTGACAAGGCTTACCATCTGCATCAATAGCTACATAAGTAAAAATGCCATGTGTTACATGTTTAGTTTCTTGTGAGATATACGAATATGTCCAAGCTTCAATTTGGATTTTCATCGACGTTCTACCACGGTGAATTAATTTGGCATAGCACGATACCAAATCACCGACTTTAATTGAGTTAATGAAAGACATACTGTCAATTGAAACAGTAACTGCCCGTCCAGTCGGTGAATTACTTTTGGCTATGATTCCACCGCCCAAATCCATTTGTGAAAGTACCCATCCACCAAAAATATCACCATTAGAATTAGTATCCGCAGGCATCGCAATCGTTCGCATTACTAATTCGCCATCAATCTCTACTTTTGTTTCATCCATAAATTACACCTCTAAGTTTTAACATGTTTTATTGCCACTAGCAATACAATCACCAACACCACTACTAGCACCTTCTAAATTTGAAATAAGCTGATTACTACTAATAAATCCCGTTACGTTATAGTTATTCAGTTGTGTACCTTTATTGTCTAAAAAGACAATTGACGGCGGAGCTAATACTTTATAGCGTTGTTGTAGGGATTGAATTTCAGTTGAATTTTTGCTCACATCAATACGAATCAGAGCGTACTTATCCATAAGTTTAGCAACTGCCGGATCACTAAAAGTACGCAAATCCATCTCTTTACACGCCACACACCAAGAGGCATAATAATCTAAAAGTACAGGCTTATTTTGTTGCTCTGCTTGAGTTAGTGCTTGTTGCAGTTCACTGTTGCTTGTCACAACCTGAAATCTACTCTCAACTAAAGCCTGCGGACTAAATAACATTACGCTTGCCCCAGCAATACTTGCGGCAATAAACCCCATTGCACGTAGGCGAACTGACTGTAGTCGTGCTTGATAAATTTTAGTTAACCATGCACTAATTAACTGCCAGCATAAAGCTAATCCTAGCGCGGTTAATAAACCATTGCTAATATTTGATGAGACAACTTTACTTAACATATAGATTGCCATTAGCAGCATCAGATAGCCAAGGAAATATTTGACTGCAATCATCCAATTACCACTTTTTGGCAGAAATTTTTTGCCCATTACCGCGATAATCAAAAGTGGAATACCGCTACCTAAGCCTAAAGCAAACAATGCTGAACCACCCAAGACGCGATCACCAGTAGTGCTAATATAAATTAATGCTCCTGCTAATGGTGCTGTCACACAAGGAGAGAGGATTAAATTTGAAACACCACCAATGATAAATGCACTCAACAAAGAACGTTGATTGCGTTTATTCACAACTTGGTTTAATTTGTTTTGAATTCCAGATGGTAATTGTAGATTGAACGCACCAAACATTGATAATGCAAAAATAAAAAATAAGATACTAAGTGTAATACTTAACCAACTAGCTTGTAAAAATGAGCTCAAACTATATCCTAAGCCAGCCGCGGCCACTCCAGCAACTGCATAAGTAAGTGCGCCACCCAAGATATAACTAGATGCCAAACTGAAACTTCGTTTGGTACTTACATTTTGACCTGAAATAACCCCAATTAGAACAGGTAACAAAGGAAATACGCATGGAGTAAATGCAATGAGTAGCCCAAGCATAAAAAAGCCAGTAATAACTAAAACCTGATTCGCAGCAAACAAGGCGCTAATTGTATTAGAGTCTACTTCGCCACTAAAAACTTTACTCCAGAAACTTTGTTCCGTTGTAGGGGCGTCATTTATCTTGCTAGTGTCCATCTGCGCTTGCGTATTATTAGCAGCTAATTCAGGATGATCTAAATCCAACTCCTGCACCACCTGCTGCTCAGGAAAGCATAAATCTAAACCTTTGCATCCTTGAAAATTAATCTGAGCTTTAAGTTTGCCATCACCACGCTTTAGAATTGGAACTCGAATTGCGACCTTGCCCTCATAAACTTTAAATGTGCCTAAATCAGGGCTTTTTATTAGTAGCGGATCAGGCCAAACTGGATCACCCAAAACTACTGAGCTATCCGATGCACTCTGGATTTTGATTTTATTTTGATAAAGATGGTACTCTGGAGCAATATTAAACTTAACCCATAGTGCATTTTTTTCACCAGCACTATCTAATTTAACCTGAAAGGCTTGCCATGATGGTAAATAATCCGCAGCAAAAGCTAGCTTAACCATCAAAAAAAGTAAAAATAATATTCGCTTTAACATCTTAAATCCTATGCATACTGTAACAGATTCGAAATATATTACACTACATTTCGTTTATGAATATTCCAAGTAATAGCAAAAAAGAACGCAGCTAATACACTTGATGCAATTAACATAATAAATCCGCTATCCCAACCATAATTTTGTACTAAATAGCCCATCAATGCTTCTGCACCCATGGTTCCAAAAAAATAACCAAATAAACCAGTAAATCCAGCCGCAGTTCCGCCAGCTTTTTTAGGTACTAAATCAAGTGCGGCAACCCCGATTAACATTACCGGACCATAGATCGAAAACCCAATTACACCCAATGAAATTACCGTCACCCACTGATTGCTAGATTGCCAATAAACCACCAAACCAAGAAAGATAATTATCATCGATAAAAATCCCAATGGTGAACGTCGTCCAGCAAAATATTTATCCGATAACCAGCCAATAATTATTGTACCGGGAATTGCAGCTAACTCGAAGAATGCAAATCCCATATTACTATATACATTGCTAAAATGTTTAACTTTACTTAAGTAAGTCGGAGCCCAATTAAGTACACCATAACGCACACAGTAAACAAAGACATTGGCAATTGCCATAAACCAGACATTTTTGTTATTTAATACATAATCAAACATGATCTGTTTGGTGGTCATTTCTTGTTCACGATCAACTAAATCATGTTCGACTTCCGCCAAAGGGTAATCATTACGATAAACCTCAATCGGCGGTAGCCCAACTGATTGTGGAACATCACGTCCAAAAATTAAGATTAAAATTGAAAAAACAATCGCACAAATTGCGGGTAAATAAAATAAACCACTCCAACTACCAAACGCCCAAACCCCAATCGCAACTATCAATGGTAATAACCCAGCCCCGACATTATGCGCAGTATTCCAAATTGACATCTTGGTGCCACGTTCAGAATCAGAAAACCAATGGGTCATAATTCGACCACAAGGCGGCCACCCCATTCCCTGAACCCAACCGTTCATCAGCATCAGCAAAAATAATCCGCTAAAACTCAGCGTTCCTGGCACAAGCAAGTTTACCAAAGCCGAAAGAAATAAACCCAATGCTAAAAAATAACGTGGGTTACTTCGATCCGAAACATTGCCCATAATAAATTTACTCAAGCCATAAGTAACTGCCAAAGCTGAGCCAAGATAACCGACTTGCGCCATGGTAAAACCATCTTTGAGAAAATAGGGTTTTGCCAATGCAAGAGTACTTCGCACAAAATAATATGCCATATAGCCCAAATAGGCGGTTAGAAACAATTGCAGGCGATATCGACGATAACTTGGGTCAATTTGACTCTCAGGAAGTGGTGTCACAAATTTAGCTGGCTTGAGAAACCCAATCATAGAATATCCCTATTAAATTAATCTTTGATGGGTTATTGTAGCAGAAAAGCCGTTAACTTTCTAGGTTAATTTGCAGGTATTGATTGTGCAGGCGCTTGCGGTAAATTAAATGACATGTTGGGAGAAAAGTTCTCAGGCGCAGAGCTGGATTGCCGACCGTGAATGACTTGGGTAGTTGATTTTAGTTGACCAGAGTAAACTTTTAACCCACTATTACCGCTGCGTTTAATAATTATTAAACCAATCAGCGCACTGATTAAGATTACCGCGAGCAAACCCAATGCCACTTGCCGAGTTGTGATAGATAGCGGTTTATCAAATTGATCATCATTGGAATTAAGAGACATAGCTAATATCTATTTCTTGATAAAGATCAAATCCCATACTCCATGCCCAAGTTTCATTCCACGATTTTCAAACTTGGTT
>SSGY01000027.1 GCA_008017145.1 Neisseriales bacterium | reverse complement strand
TCCACATCAACATGATCGGATGTCACATTCTCATCATCATTACCCAGATGTAAACCATCTCCACCGCCATTAAAATTTACTTTTTTACCTTAGGCTAAGTCCAAGATGTGGATATGTTAAAATAGCGGTACTTAACCTCCTAAATATAAAAGAAGCACTATGACTATCCAACAAGATTACCATGATATAACAGCAAATATTGATAATTTTATCCAAAGACCTGCACAGTTAGAGATGGTAGAAGCCATTGATAACTGTTTTGCTAATGTTAACGAAGAGGCTAAAGATGGACATAATCTCTGTCTGATCGAAGCACCTACTGGAACTGGAAAGAGTTTTGCTTATATCTTGGCGGGAACAGACAATGCTAAACGTAAGAATAAGAAATTTATTATTAGTACGGCAACTAAAACCCTGCAAGGGCAGCTTTACAATAAAGATTTGCCGCAATTTATCAAACATAGCGGTAATCGTTTTATCTATGGTTTAGCCAAGGGGCGCTCAAACTACCTCTGTCCGTACCAGCTGGAAGGTAGTATTGCCGACGCTGGAGTCGATATGATTTCGCAAGCTGAGCAAGTACAAGATAAATTACAAAAAGTTGCCGAACATTATGCCAAAGGTAAATGGGATGGTGATTTGGATAATGCACCATTGTTTATTGAGAGTAAGCTCAAGCCATTGATTACCATAGATAAACATCAATGTTTAGGTTTTCAATGTACCCATAATCAAAAAGAAAACTCCAATTGCCCATTTTATAAAAATCGTGAATTTCTCAAAAGCTGTGATGTAATTGTCACTAATCATAGTCTTCTGCTTGCCGATATTGATGGCGGTGGCGGTACCGTTTTACCAGTTAAACCAGCAGATTATTATCTCTGTGTAGATGAGGCGCACAATTTCCCTGGCTATGCGATTAGTGGTTTTATGGGGCAATTTGAATTAAAACAAAGTATTGGGCTGGTAAATAATGCTTCTAAATTGATCGTTAATCCAGCCAATAATAGCTATATCTGTGATGATGTGGCTTTGTGTGATGACGCGGTGAGTAAAGCTAGCGACCTAGCTGATAGCTTAGATAAATTTTATCAATTAATTAAACTCAATCATAATGTTTTTGATAATGGAGTTTTAATCCTTAATGATTATTTGAATAGTGCGATTACGCAGGAAATCAAAGATATTTTTGTCGAATTAGCTTTTAGCTCGGCGGAGTTATGTTCTGGTATGAGTAATATTCAGGATAAACTTAAAAATAAACTCAAAAATGAGCAGGATTATGTAACTGAAGCTAATTTATTAAAATTAGGCTTTTATTTAAGTAGTGTCGAAAGCATCACCGCTACGGCTGACTACCTGATTAATCAGGATAATTCGCGTTATAATGCCAATGCACGCTGGGTTGAACAAAAGCTTGCCAACGGCAATGATGAATATAATCTGGTAGCGGGTGTTACTCATGTGGGGAATTTACTTGCCGATAAGCTTTGGTCGAAAGTTTATGCAGCATGTCTGACCTCAGCTACTTTAGCTATTGGTAAACGTTTTGATTATGTCAAATTTCAGCTCGGGTTAAACTTATTGCCAGCGGTACATGAAGTAAAATTGCCAACGGGGTTTAATTATCCAGAACATAGTCAGCTAGTTATACCACAATTTCGTTATGCGCCCGAATATACTATGCGTGAACCATTTCAAAAAGAATTGACGTTATATCTATCGCAAGTTTTAAATTATACTGATGCTTATGGTACTTTGGTATTGTTTTTCAATCGTCAGCAACTAATTGATACCTTTAAACAATTACCAGTTAAGCTACAAAATAAGATTTTATTGCAAACTGAATACAGTAGTAATCAAAAATTAATTGCCGAACATAAGGAAACTGTTGATTGTGCTAAGCCGAGCATTATTTTTGGCTTAAATTCTTTTGCCGAGGGTGTGGACTTGCCTGCTAAATATTGTATGCATGTGATAGTCACCAAATTACCTTTTGATACTCACAAAGATCCGCAAAATATGGTGCGTGAATATTGGGTTAAAGCTGAAAATGGTAATTATTTTATGGATGTGTCGCTACCTGAGACGTGCATTAAGTTGATTCAGGCGGTGGGGCGACTAATTCGCAACGAGAAAGACTATGGGCAAGTGACGATTTGTGATAATCGGGTAGTGCTCAAACAATATGGCTCGATCTTGCTTAACTCTTTGCCAGAATTTAGCCGACAGTATAATCCAGAGTTTATCAAGCAGTCGTTTGCCAAGATTGAAAGTTAATTTTTTAAAAATGCATCTCTATAAGTGATGATGTATTGGACATAAGGAAAAAAGTAAATGGTACAATCAATAGAGCCAAATATTGCGGATTTGGCAAATAGTAGTCTTAAATCATATAAACTTGAAGATCATGTTAATGATTGGGTTAAAGCACAACTTGACTTGCTTAAATTGAAAAACCAGAAAAACTATTACACAGAGTCAGCCATTCCAGACTACCTCAAAGAAGCATTAAAAGGTCGAGCCAAAACAGAAAATAAAACCAACTTTGGCAAGCCTGATTTTAGCATCACTCAATACAAACAAGCCCCAGTTATTATTGAAAATAAACTTGGACTTAAAAAACTTATTGCTGAGACAAAAGATGGAATCAAATTTGATGAAAAATCTGTTAAGGACTATGCTGTAAATGGAGCATTATATTATGCTACTGGTATGATTGCATCTGGTAAATATCGTGATGTTGTTGCAATTGGTATCGCTGGTGATTCGGATGAGGCTATTGAACTAAGAGTTTATTATGTTTACGGTTCAGGCGAGGATTCATTTAAGCTTCTAGAAAATGTATCTACATTAGATTTCTTGGAAAATCAAAAAACCTTTGAGGTATTTTATAAAGATGCCAGTTTAACTGACGATGAGAAGCATGAAATTCTAATTAACTCGCAAGCTAAGTTACAACGGTATGCCAAAAGTCTTAATAAGTTAATGCACAATCATAATATAACTGCTCCGCAGCGGGTGTTATACGTATCAGGCATGTTGTTGTCTATGCAAAATGTTATAGACACAGATGGTAATAAAGTTCAAGATGGATTGGTACCAGAAGATTTAAAAGGCATTCAAACAGAATCTAAGCGTGACGGGGTACAGATTGTAAATCAAATTAAAGAATTTTTAACTGCGCGAAAAATTCCTCCCGAAAAACAAAACCTAATGTTGGCAAGCTTCTCAGAAATTTCAAAAGATAATCAAAGGGATGAATTAGAAGTATTAGACAGAGAAGTATCTCATCTCATTAAAGAAAAAGCTAGTATCAATAAGCAGATTTTTACGTACATTTATAAAAACATCTTTCTCTCAATTGACGCTATGGCAGGGCACCTTGATATTATGGGTGAAATGTATTCAGAGTTTTTGAAATATGCTTTGGGCGATGGTAAAGAAATCGGTATTGTGTTAACCCCACCGTATATCACCAAAATGATGGCAACTATACTTGGAGTGAATAAAGATAGTCGAGTAATGGATTTAGCAACAGGTTCGGCAGGGTTTCTTATCTCCTCCATGGAAATGATGATTGATGATGCAGAAAATACTCACGGGAAAGAAACAACTGCAAGCAAAAATAAAATAGAGGTTATTAAAAAAACGCAACTTTTAGGGGTAGAGTTGAATGCTGAAATGTTTACTCTTGCTGCCACTAACATGATCTTACGTGGTGATGGTAGCTCTAACATCCATAAAGGTAACACATTTAATACACCAGAACAACTTTATACCAATTTTAGAGCAAATAAATTATTACTTAATCCACCATTTAGTTATGATGAAAACGGTATGCCGTTTATCGCCTTTGGTCTGGACAAAATGGAAAAAGGTGGGCTTGCAGCAATCATTATCCAAGACTCAGCAGGCTCTGGTAAGGCAACAAAAAGCAATCAAGCAATGCTTAAAAAACACACGCTAAAAGCCAGTATCAAGATGCCAACTGATTTGTTTCAACCAATGGCTGGAGTGCAAACTAGTATCTATATTTTAGAAGCTCACAAACCACATGATTATGAGCAAACAGTCAAATTTATTGATTTTAGAAATGACGGCTATAAACGAACTAGTCGAGCTTTGCAAGAAATGGATGAACCTACAAAACGCTACGCTGATATTCTCAAAATCTACAAGGCAGGGAAGAATGCTAAGGTTGAAGCGAATTGGAACTTAAATGAAGTATTTATCGAAGATTTTATCACTTCCAGTGGTGCGGATTGGAATTTTGATCAACATAAAGTTGTTGATAGTAAGCCAACATTAGAAGATTTTAAAAAAACCGTAGGCGATTACTTGGCTTGGGAAGTATCTAACATTTTAAAACAGCAAAATACACAGAGTGATAATCTGGGAAAGTAGATGCCTTACTTAACGAAAAATTGCATAAAGTTAAGTGGGGTGAATTTAAGTTAGGTGATTTGTTTGAGTTTGAAGCAATCAAACAAGCAAAGTCACAAAGAGAAATACCTACAGATAATACTGAAAATGGGGTTCCTTATATTGTTCAATCCTTGTTTAATAATATGTTTTCTAGAACTGTTAATAAAAAATGGCTAATTGATAATAACGAAGTCCCTGTATCAGGTAATCGTATTGTGCTAGGAGTGACCTTACCTGCTGTTTCTTATCAGCCAAGAGAGTTTGGTGCGAGTCAAGTTATTACCGCAAAAGCTAATTGGCTAAATGAGAAAAATGGCATTTTTATTTCAATTGCAATCTCTAGGTTGATGTATCAATTTTCTTACGGTCGCAAACCAGGCATGCAAATTTATAAAGATATGCTAATTCAGCTTCCAATTAAAAATGGAAAAATAGATTTTGAATTTATGGAGAGCTTTATCGCCGAGCTAGAAGCTCAGCGAATCGCCGAGCTAGAAGCTTATTTATTAATAACAGGATTAAAAGACTATACTTTAACGACTGAAGAGCAACATGTTTTAAAAGATTTTGAACAAGAAGCGTATGGTGAATTTTTAATTGATAGTATTTTTGAAAAACTTAATCTCAAGAATCATAATAAAGCATTTGATAAATTAAAAGATACATCAACAACGAAAACAAATGAATTTAATCTGTCATTAGTTAATGCTAAACTGGGCAATAATGGGATAATGTTTTATGGGCGTGAAAAAGATTTTGATTCTGCCGAAATGACAATTGATGTTATTAGTAATGGAGCTGTTGCTACAGGAACTGTTTATGCTCAGCCATACAAAACTGGTGTTCTTTGGGATGCTTATCTGCTTAAACCGATAGCTGAGAATATGAGTAAACAAAAGCTTTTGTATATGGCTACAGCTTTACAGAAATCAATAAAGACAAAATTTGGATGGGAAGACAAAGCTGTCTGGTCAAAAGTTCAACATGAAACTATTTTACTGCCAACTATTAACAAACAACCAAACTATGCAATAATGGAAATCTTTATCTCCGCTATTCAAAAATTGGTTATAAAAGACGTAGTTTTGTACGCGGATAAAAAAATAGCGGCTACTAAAAAGGTAGTAAATATCTAGCAGGTGTTATACGATTAGCGCCAACTACGAGGAGCAACACCAAGTTGTTGTTCCTCGTAGTTGGCGCTAATCGTGGATTTAGCTAAAAAGTAAAACAATTACAATAAGATGGCGCAAGTATTCTAGCTGATGCTAAAATACAGGTTGAGCAAATGATTTTAGGTGTGAAGTAAATAACACATCCAACGGAGTAGAGTTATGCTTTGTATTTCAATGTTTTATGGTATACAATTCATCAAAGATTGAGCCATTGATATGAGGAGGATGTTATGAAATTCATCGAAGTAATCCCAGAAAATAATTATATCTTGCGAGTTAAAACAGAGGATGCTAACGTTTACTTATTTGATGTCTATCAAGAAGTTCAGCGTATTCCATCTTATAAGTGTTTAATGGATAAAGATTTTTTTGAACAAGTGAAATTTAAGGGTGAAAGAATCTACTGGAATATGGATTGTGATTTTCATATTGACCAAGTGTTGGCACTTAGTAAAAAAATATGATTGAGAGTAATTATATTTTGCGCCTTAAAAATTATGATTCCAATATCTATTTGAGAGGCTTATAAATTTATTTTTTAGAGTAAAAAAAATATGAGTCAATCAACTAATATTCGTTGGCAGCAAAGATTTGCTAATTATACTAAGGCATTGATGCGCCTGAATCAAGCTAAACTAGCGGTAGATAATGAGCCAGATAATCAACTTTATCAAATGGCGTTAATCCAGACCTTTGAGTTCACGTTTGAACTCGGTTGGAAAGTAGTTAAGGACTATCTAAAATACAATGGTGTTGAAGCCTGGTTACCGCGCGAAGCAATCAAGGAAGGTTTTGCTGCCG
>SSGY01000161.1 GCA_008017145.1 Neisseriales bacterium | reverse complement strand
TAATAGAACTACACCCATTGCCATAAAATAAGTCATCCAATAGTGGGGCATAATTGACAAAAATGCAGGTAAGCCACCAACACCGATTGCAGAGGCACGAACTCCTTCAACAGCAATCAATGCTGCGCCAAGGGATGCGCCAGCCATTGCACAGAAAAATGGGATTTTAAAACGTAAATTTACCCCAAACATTGCAGGCTCGGTGATACCGAGATAAGCAGAAATCGCTGAAGTAAATGCTAAGCCTTTGAGCTTTTCATCTTTAGCTAAAACCATCATTGCTAGTGAAGAAGAACCTTGCGCGATATTAGACAAAGCAACCATGGGCCATAACAATGCACCACCAGTGCTGGCGATTAATTGAAAATCGATTGCTAGAAAAGATTGGTGCATACCAGTAATAACAATCGGAGCGTAAAGCGCACCAAATATTAAGCCACCAAGTAGGGAAAATTTGGTAAATATGTATACTAAACTATAGGTTAAGCCATTGGCAATCGCGAAAGTAACCGGACCAATCACGATGAAAGATAAAAATCCAGTAACTAATAATGCAATTGGAGCAACCAATAGTAATTTAAATGCATCGGGGGATTTTTTTATTGAGCCATAGCTCTAAATGCACTAGCACAAAAGCTGACACAATAACTGGTAAAACTTGTCCTTGGTAACCAACTTTTTCCAAAGTGAAGCCTAAGATATGCCATTGTGGTACAGTATGATTTTGTACCGCAGTAGCATAATCATAAGCATTGAGTAAATCAGGGTGAATCAGCATTAAGCCAAGAACAATTCCGAGTAAGGGATTACCACCAAAACGTTTGACCGCCGACCAGCCGACCAACCCTGGTAAAAAGACAAATGCGGTTGAAGCAATCACATTAATCATACCAGCGATACCCGCCAAAGTAGGGTAGAGATCGACTAGTGATTGAGTGTGGCTTAGCCAGATTTTTTCGGTGAGTATGTTATTCAATCCCATCAGTAAACCAGCGGTTACAATTGCCGGGAGTAGTGGAATGAAAATATCGGCAAGTAGCTTGACTCCGCGCTGGATGAATGACATGTTTTGTTCACTGACTGTGGCAACTTCTTGCTTGCTACTATGTCCGATTTTAGCTGTTTTGAGTAATAGCTCGCAGACTTGATCGACAGTTCCTTGCCCAATTACAATCTGATATTGACCATTGGCGCTAAAACAACCCTTAACAAATGAGATTTGATTGATGCGTGCGGCATTCACTATGCTTTCGTCTTTTAAGACCAAACGTAGACGAGTAATACAATGTGTTGCAGCTAAAATATTCTCTGCGCCACCCAGTGCTTCAATAATTTCTTGCACGATCTCTGTACTCACGCCATTTGATGTAGTTGTCATTTGTTTCTCCAGCTATAAATGATTATGGCATAATTATAACTTGTTTAGACAAGTTGCAGATGGTTAATTTTGCTGCGGGTGCACAATAAAAAACCTGTTAGTGCAAAGACATAGCAATATAAACAATGTTAGTGAGACAGATAAAGGTTATGTTAATATAGTGTGGTAAAATCATGGACATACTCTTTGTTAGAATTTATCTAAACATCGCCAATTATGTGAAAAACCACTAGGGGAAATGTATATAAAAAATTTTACGGGAAAAACAATAAGTGTAAATTTTTTATTATAGGAAGAACATCATGAAAAACAGACAATTGATTATTAGTACCTTACTTCTGTCTATTACAAGTACGGTATATGCTTATGACTTTGAAGGTACGTATTATGGGGAAAGCAGTGGAATAGATAAACTAGTAATAACAAAAAATTCTGTTCATGGTTATGGTAAATGTTCGCCAGGTTCTTGCGATTGGGGCAAGTCAACTAAAGTCAATTACTACTCCGACAGAAATATGCTCGTAGTTGAATTCAAACCTATCGGAGATAATAAACAAAAATTATATAGTACTATCATTATTACACCAACAACACAAAAAAACACAATTAGTGTGTCATCGGTAAGCTATTGGAAATCAGAATCTGAAGTAACAATTGATAAAATGAATGTAATGACATTACAAGAATATTTGACTAAATGAAACTTAGCATGGCAAATACATACTATATTTGATCTACAACGGATTAACATAAAAAATGGCTTACTAACGAAATAGTAAACCATTCTAATCAATAGCTCTATATCCCTAAAGGATAGTAGCCAAAACTATTGCACTAAGGTTGGTACATTTACATCATTATTGGCACCGTTACCAATTTGGCCACTAGTTCCATTTCCCCAGCAATAAGTGCTACCCGCATTGGTACCACTAGCCGCTATCGCACAACTGAATAATGAATTGGTTGAAACATAACCAAAGCTAGTTACACCGCTTGGCATGGTGACGGCAGTGGGAACATTTACAGTCACACTGGCCCCATTACCGATTTGACCATAACCACCATATCCCCAGCAATATACAACTCCAGTATTCGCTAATGCACAACTAGATCCTGCATTAACCCAAGCTGCGCTAAAACTCGTCACACCAGCTGGCATAGTTACGGCTGTCGGTACATTTACAGTCACACTGGCCCCATTACCGATTTGACCATAACCACCATATCCCCAGCAATATACAACTCCAGTATTCGCTACGGCACAACTAAAGTTGTAAGTAGTGGAGACTGAACTAAAGCTTGCCACTCCAGCTGGCATAGTTACCGCTGTCGGTACATTAACATTATTATTTGCTCCATTACCTATTTCACCATTAGCACCAAATCCCCAACAATACACAGTCCCGGTATTAGCTATCGCACAATTAGTTCGCACTCCTGAAGCTATTGATCTAAAGCTTGTTACACCACTTGGCATAGTTACCGCAGTAGGTACATTTACATTTGAGCTGGCATCGTTACCAATTTGACCACTATCACCATTTCCCCAACAATAAACATTACCAGTATTCGCAAGTGCACAACTAAAGTTCGAACCTGTAGCTACAGAGCTAAAGCTTGTTACACCACTTGGCATCGTTGTCGCAGTAGGTATATTTACATTTGAGTTGGCACTATTACCGATTTGACCAGTGGTACCTGCGCTCCAACAATAAATATTACCAGTATTCGCAAGTGCACAGCTAAAAGTATTTGTACCTGTCGTTGCCACAGTGCTAAAGCTATTCACACCATTTGGCATCGTGATTTGAGTCGGTAAATTAGTACTTGCATCTGTACCGTTACCAATCTGACCACTAGTGCCGTCCCCCCAACAATAAACCTTACCTGTATTGGCAATGGCACAGCTATTGTTTGCAGCAGTCGATACTTGATTAAAGCTACTCACACCTGCTGGGATAAGCAGATTGGTCGGTGTATTATAATATTGATCACCTCGCCCCAAGGAGCCATTTGTATTAGCTCCCCAACAATAAAGTTTGTTATTATTTGCACTGGCACAGCTGGAAATAGTGTTGGTAGAAACTATGTAGCTAAAACTTTCAACCTCTACTGGCATCATAACTGCAGTTGGTACATTAGCGTTAGTTCTAATACCATTGCCAATTTGACCACTAGTACCAGTTCCCCAGCAATAAACCTTACCAGTATTGGGAATTGCACAACTAAAGTTTGTATTAGTCGAGACTGAATTAAAACTCTCAACGCCACTTGGTAGCGTTATTGCAGTCGGCACATTAACGTTAGCACTAGCACCATTGCCAATTTGACCACTACTACCAGTTCCCCAACAATAAACCTTACCAGTGTTGGTAATCGCACAACTAAAGTTTGCATTCGTTGAGACCGAACTAAAACTCGTAACCTCAGCTGGCATCGTCACTGCAGTTGGTACTTTGACAGCGATAGCATTCGCGCCATTACCGATTTGACCATTCGTACCAACTCCCCAGCAATAAACCTTACCAGTATTGGCAATCGCACAACTAAAGTTTGTATTAGTCGAGACTGAACTAAAACTCTCAACTCCAGCTGGCATCGTGACTGAAGTTGGTATATTTTGATTAGTAAGGGAACCATTACCAATTTGACCACCAGTACCAAATCCCCAACAATAAACTTTACCATTATCAGCGATTGCGCAATTAAAGTTACTGTTAGTCGAGATTGTACTGAAACTCTCAACTCCAGCCGGCATCGTCACTGAAGTAGGGGTAGCCCTGACCGTAGTTGGACCACTACCAAGTTGCCCGTTCTTACCACTCCCCCAACAATAAATTTTACCATTATCAGCGATTGCGCAACTAAAAGTACTATTAGTTGAGACTGAACTAAAACTCTCAACTCCGGCTGGCATTGTCACTGAAGTTGGTACATTAACATCAATATTGCTGCCATTACCAAGTTTGCTACTAGCACCCATTCCCCAACAATAAATTTTACCATTATTCGCAATAGCACAGCTAAAGTTATTATTACTGGATACTAACGTAAAACTCTCAACACCATTTGGCATTGTCACTGCAGTTGGTGTATTTACACTAGTAGAAGCACCATTCCCAATTTGACCATTAGCTCCAGTTCCCCAACAATACACCATTCCTGTATTAGCAACCGCACAACTCAGCGAATTTCCAGTAGATGAAATCTGAGTAAAGCTAGTTACACCATCAGGCATGACCACAGATGATGGAAGTGCATCATTACCTTGACCATTACCCATCTGACCACTACTTCCAGTACCCCAGCAGGTGATATTATTACTTAAACTTCCGGTTACCCGACAGCTATAGCTATTTGTTGCGCTGCTTGAAACAGTTGATAACGCAGGAACCCCTAAAATCTGCGCACCATACGACTCAGAATAACCGCAAGAACTTCCAGCGATACAGGCGCTTGGTGTCGCAGGTTCTGAATAATTCGCTAAGGCTTCATAACCTTTATCAGAATTATACATACACACTGAAGAACTTGAGGCTAAATTGGTATAGTTATATTTATATTGAATTGATTTGAAACTAGCGGTTTGAGCAGCACTTAGTTCTGCACCACAACCAGCAGGATAAGCACTACATAAATTATAATTCGAGACATCATTCGTCGAATAGGTTCCTGCAGGAATACTCGTAGCAGAGCCACCAATCGTAGTCACACTGGCTAAGCTTTCACAATGACCATCTGTATAATAGTTCATATCAATACTAGCTAACGTTACTGGTGCTAATGCAGTAAAAACTTGTTGATTGCCAAGCTTAGTTACCAGCAATAGCTGCTTTGAATTTAACTTAAAATTGTTGCTAGTTGATAAAGGGCTATAACTCAAGCTATTAATATAATTTTGTAATGTTAAACCTGAAGTAGCACCATTCGTAGAACTCTGATTGCTTGAACCAGAGCTACAACCAGCCATCGCCACGGTTACGCCAATTAGCAATAAGAACGTTATCAATCTAGTCAATTTATTAACTACCATAAATACCTCCGAGACTTTCTAAAATTTGAGAAGAATCTCCACTAAGTACTTCTATAGAAACTTTTAATTCTTCAATTACAGGTGGCTGATATTTAAGTTTATTAGCCATTAACGGCTTTTTTAAATGTAACTTGTTAGAGTTGTCATAATTCATGACTTACTACTTTCTCAGATTAATGTCATATTAACTATTAATAATTTATACTCATTATGAAACATGACAAACACGGAGCTCAGGAGCATTACTTCATTAGATTCAGAAAATGATGAGCTAAATACCTTTTGGATTAAACCTAACATTAAGCTTGGTGGATAAAATATCATAAAGTATATCATAGGGGCGTAATGTCTAGCAAATAATCCTATACATAAGTTACAGTTTATGTGGGGTATAGTGACAAATTCGAACGAAAGATAACAATTTTGCATTAAAGCATTTGACAAAATATTGCATTTAATTACCTGCGGCGAACAAATTCAGTAAAAACAAATTTATCTGGGCGATGGTGTGACTCTGTATATTCAAATAAAACTCCATCGGCGAGATAAACCCAGTTTTTAACTACCACTACACAATTAAACTGACTGAGATTAAGATATTTCAGGTCATATTCATTTGGTGCACAAACTTCGATGCTTCTCCGTGCAAAGCCAATTTTTAATTTTAATTCCGATTCAATATAATGATAGATTGATTTTTGGGCAATGTCCTGATTTAAACCAGTAATTAAATTAGTATTGAAATAATTGAGATCAGCGATAATTTTCTCACCATTTAGCGTCCGCAAGCGAAGTAATTTTAAGAGTGGCGTTTCTGTGCTAAAACCTGTTATTGAAGCTAATTGCGCATCACAAGCTAAGGTTTGACTTAAACTAACTTCAGTACTAAAAGTGCTTCCACTATCTTGATTGGCTTCAGCAAAGCTAATTAAACTACCAAAGGAAAAAGTTATTTGTTCATGATCTAAGACAAAAACACCCTTACCGTGCTGAGCATTGATTAATCCATCTAACGCCAATAACTCCAGAGCTTTGCGTAGTGTCCCGCGACTACAGTTAAAATCCTGACAAAGTTGATTTTCCGAGGGGATTTTACTTCCTGATGGTAATGACTTATCTGCAATTTTTTGCTTTAGTTTATTATAAATCAGTTCAAATTTTTTCATCGTAACCTATTTGTAGTTATTGTTTTTTTAAAGTGTAGCCTATATTTTACCAGTTGCAATTTATAAATGTCAGATTTGCCATGCAAGTTGCTCGAAAAATCAAGTGCCAATTATGATAAAATCCGAGGATTATTTCACTTTTTAGGAATTAAATTCATGAGTAGCCGTTATTCACACAAAAAACTCGCCGATGCAGGCAATGCCACCCGTAATATTCATTTTGGTATTGAGCCAGATCCAGTAACCGGAGCAATTTTGCCACCGATTTATCAAACTGCGACTTATGCACAAGAAGCGGTGGGAGTAAACAAAGGGCATACTTATACCCGTTCATCAAATCCAACAGTTGCTACGCTTGAAAAAAAACTAGCTGGGATTGAATATGCAGCAGGTGCGGTAGCTTTTGCAACTGGTTTAGCGGCGACCGCGACACTGATTATGAGCTTATTGCAGCAAGGTGATCATATTGTTTGTTCGGATGTGGTGTTTGGTGGCACGGTGCGTTTAGTTGATACGGTGTTTAATAAGTTTGGAATTAGTATTAGCTATATTGATGCTGCTAACCCTGAGAATATCGCTCGGGCAATCCAAGAGAATACCAAAATGATATTTTTGGAAACTCCAGCTAATCCAACCCTTAAACTCAATGATATTGCCGCAATCAGTAAAATTGCTCATGCAAAAAATATTCCTGTAGTAGTGGATAATACTTTTCTTACGGGAGTTTTGCAACGCCCGCTGGAATTAGGCGCGGATATTATTTTGTATTCGACAACTAAATATATTGATGGGCATAATGCAACGGTTGGTGGTGCGCTACTAAGCAATAATAAAAAATATCTCGAAGACTTTGATTATAACCGTAAAAACATCGGTAATATTCAAGCACCAATGAATGCGTGGTTAACGATGCAGGGGATTAAAACGCTTGATTTACGCGTAAAGCAACATTCACGGAATGCCCAAGCGGTTGCAGAGTTTTTAGAACAGCATCCGCAAGTGAGCAAGGTTTATTATCCAGGTTTGGCGTCGTTTGCCCAAAAAGAATTGGCAGCAACCCAGCACCGTGATGGTTTTCATGGTGGGATGCTGGCATTTGAGGTCGTTGGTGGTTATGAACACGCACTACATGTGATGAATAGCGTGGTTTTATGTACTTTAGCTGAATCTTTGGGCGCAACTGAAACTATTATTACTCATCCAGCATCCATGACGCATGTGATGATGGCTGTTGAACAACGTCTGGCAATTGGGGTTAGTGATGGCTTGATTCGCTTCTCAGTTGGCTTGGAAGACCCTGAGGATATTATTCGTGACCTAGAGCAAGCTCTAATCTGGACTAAATAAACAGAAAGTATAAAATAGTATGACTCAAAATAATAAGCTAAATAGCGAACAAAAAAAAGTAATTATGCTTTCTTCAATGGGAGGTATGCTTGAATTTTACGATTTTACCATCTATGGTTTGTTTGCAGTATATTTTGCTGGGCAGTTTTTCCCAAGCCACAATAGCTTCATCTCAATAATTGCCAGTTATTCAATATTTGTCGTTGGCTATATTGTGCGTCCATTGGGGGGGATCTTATTTAGCCATATTGGGGACGAGCTGGGGCGGAAAAGAGTTTTAATTTTAACTATGGTACTCATGGGGATTGCTTCGCTTGGGATGGGGATTTTACCAACCTACGCTCAAATCGGAATTTATGCACCCGCATTGATGCTCCTTTTTAGGGTGATTCAGGGCTTGGCGATTGGTGGTGAATTACCAAGTATGATAGTCTATGTTTCTGAATCAATGCCTGAGAAACGTGGCTTTGCCATGGGTGGTGTCTTTAGTGGTACCGTTGCAGGTCTTATTCCCGGAATGTTGATTAATCTGGCAATCGTTCATAATTTGAGCATAGAGCAAATTAATAGCTTTGGCTGGCGGATTCCGTTTATTCTCGGTGGTTTTTTGTGTTTTGTAGCATATCGGGTACGTAAAGAACTTCATGAAACAAATGCGTTTAAACACATTAAACAACACAACGGCGTACCGTTTATTGAATTATTAAAAAATCATTTTGGCAAAGTAATTATCGGATCGGGCTTAACTGCAATTATGGCAACGCCAATTGTTCTGGTGATTATTTTCATGCCAACCTATTTGGCGAAAATTGTTAAGCTCAATCCGGTATTAATCAGCAATGCGGTTTTGATTGCTTCAGTAGTTAGTGTTGCCGCGATTTATACTATGGGCTTATTGGCACAAAAGCATAATGTCTTCAAACTGATGCGGGCTTGTTTAGTTGGAATTGTTGTCGCTGCAGCAATTTGTTACTCTTTAATTAGCATTGGTGGTAATCTGGTTTTAGCATTGACTATCTTTGCGATATTCCAAGGGTTTTTAGTTACCTTGCCACCTATTTTACTTAGTTATTTATTCCCAGCTAATATTCGTCTAACTGGAGTAGCATTATCTTATAATATCAGTTTTGTGATATTTGGTGGTGTGACGCCGTTATTTGTAACTAGTATGATTGAAAGAACTGGCTGGGTATTTCTAACTCCAGTGCTGGCATTGGTAGTTACTGCCGTTTTTGCAGGATGGGCTTTATGGCAAAGTCATAAGGTTATTAATTTGGCAACTGATTAAGCTTTTAAGGATGAACAATAATGCTATTTAGATCATTAACGCTGCTATTTCTGGCACAGCTCTGTGTTGGATTTAGCATTGTCTTATCCAAAGGCATTGTTGATCACCATAGTCCACTTCTGCTATTAACAGTGCGCTTTAGCGTTTCAGCTTTGATTATGTATGTCGTGAGCAAAAGTTCTGTTAACGGTTCGCCATTACAAACACGCTTGACTCCTGTTGAATGGATAGTTTTACTCAGCGAAAGCCTTGGCGCTGGAGTATTGTTTAAGAGCAGAAAGCTTATTGTGCTTCCTTTTACTAGAGCCAGTAGGGCTGGGTTCATTACTAGGCTGCTCG
>SSGY01000031.1 GCA_008017145.1 Neisseriales bacterium | reverse complement strand
GTTTTGCACCAGTCGATTTACTTTTTTCTTCAGCTGCAGTGGTGATTTGTCTGGTCTATATCAATTTACCGTTTATGATTTTACCGCTCTATGCTAATTTAGAAAAGCATGATGTAGCTTTATTGGAAGCTAGCCGTGATTTGGGTGCAACTAAAGCTAAGTCATTCTGGCAGGTGACTATTCCATTGAGTTTACCGGGTATTTTGGCAGGTTGCGGATTGGTATTTATCCCGTGTATCGGAATGTTTGTTGTGCCAGAATTAGTCGGTAATAATTGTTCAATGATGATTGGTAATCTGATTAAACAACAATTTTTGCAAACTATGAATTGGCCATTAGGTAGTGTTACTTCAATAGTAATGACTTGCTCGGTATTGGCAATTTCACTGTTTGTTGGTTTTCTAGCTAGTCGTAGTGGAGGGCTTAAATATGCACGGAAGTAAATTATCAAAAAGCCTTGTCTTCTCCGGAACTCTAGTGTACTTGTTTCTTTACGTGCCATTGTTGATTTTGATTGTATATTCGTTTAATGATTCACGAGTAAATGTCGGGTGGGTAGGATTTACACTAAAATGGTATAAAGTCCTTTTTGCAGACAAACAATTAATCGGTGCGGCAATTAATTCGGTGATTATCGCCTTGATAGCTAGTACGGTCTCTGTTATTTTAGGTACGTTGGCGGGAGTGGCGTTGCACAAATATAAGGTTCCATTACTTTCAACCTTGGTTATGATTCCTGTGGCTGCACCTGAATTATTGGTTGGCGTATCACTATTGCTTTTTTTCTTACTAATTAATTTTAGCTTGGGAATGATTTCAATTACTTTGGCGCATATCGCGTTTTGTCTATCTTTTGTTACTATTGCAGTAAAAACCCGTATGCATGGGATGGATGATAGTTTGATAGATGCTGCTCGTGATTTGGGCGCTTCGCCAGTACGTGCATTTTTCTCTGTTTTAATTCCAACTATTTTACCGGGAATTATTGCGGGATGGTTAATGGCGTTCACTTTATCCTTAGATGATTTTGTAATTACCTTCTTTACTGCTGGGGTTGGCTCTTCTACTTTACCATTAGCAATTTATTCAATGCTGAAAATGGGTGTTACTCCTGAGGTAAATGCTGCTTCAACGGTGATTATTATTTGTACTCTAATCCTAACTTCGATTGCGACTAAGATTTCGCCACAGCTTTTTAAATAGGCAACAAAGATGAAGAAATTCTTATACTTATTAATCTGCTTATTTAGTTATCAGCTGGCTTTTGCTGCTAATGAGTTTAACCTATATATTGGTTCTAATTATATTGCAGATAGTACCGTAAAGCGTTTTGACGATCAGAATAACTGTACTTTAGTGCAAAATTTCTTTAACGATAATGAAGAAATGCTGGCAAAGATAGTTGCTGGGGCAAACGGTTATAATACCATTGTTGCAACTAGTTATGCGGTTGAAGAGTTGGCTCTGATGGGTAAAATCAAGCCCTTAGACAAGAGTAAATTACCTAATTTAAAATACATCAATAAGCAGTTTCTTAATCAAGCCTATGATCCAGATAATAAATATTCAGTTCCTTATGCTTATACTCCAGTATTTTTAGCGTATAATAAGGATAAATTACGTCAATTAGGCATAGTCCCTGATACTTGGGCGGTGATTTTTGATCCTAAGTATTTGAATAAACTGAAGGGTAAGGTTACTGTTTTTGATTCTTCGCGAAATGTAATTGCTGCGGCATTGTTATATTTAGGCAAAGATCCTAACTCAGAAAAAGAGTCTGATTTGCTTGCAGCTCGAGCTGTTATAGATCGTGCAGCTCCTTATTGGGCAAAATTTGATAGTGATAGCTATTACCGTGGACTCTTGCGTGGTGATGTTTGGGTTTCAATGAGTTATTCAATTGATATCTTTAAAACAATACAAGATGCCAAAGCTTCGCATGCTAAGGTTAATATAGATGCAATGCTGCAAAAAGAAGGTAATATGTATGAGCTAGATAATATGGTTATCCCTGTGTTTAATAAAGATGATAAATTGGCTTATGCATTTATTAACATGGCATTGAGCCCACAGAGTGCCTATGAGTTATCCGCATTAACAGGCTCAAGCGTCCCGAATGATAGTGCAGTGGCAAAACTAGACCCTGCGGTGCGTAATTTAGATTGGATCTATCCTAAGAACATGAATAAAATGTATGTTTTTAAGGCTTATCCACCTAAAACTAGAATTTTAGTAAACGAAATGTGGACAGAGATTAAAATGAATGGTGCCTGTTGGTTATAAAATATCCTTGAAGGTTAAATAATGCTATTTAAAGTCATGCGTATATTACCTAAACGATTTATTCAAATTATTAATTTCAATCATAAAGTTTGGCGTAATTTTGTTAAATCAAATGGTTTAAGTAGTTGTAGCAGCTTGGCTTATACGTTTCTCTTGGCATTTATTCCATTCTCTGTTTCAATCGCAAGCCTAAGTACTTGGTTACCAGTTTCTGAACATATTGTATTTAATGTCGAACGTTATTTCTTTAGTCAGTATATTCCCCAGTCTGGTAATCAAATTTATGATTTATTTCAGTTCTCATTTAAGCACACTGGACATTTATCAATGCTTGGGCTTATTTCCTTGATTGTGACTTGTTATGCTATGATGTTCTCCGTTGAACAGCATATTCATCAGATGTGGCACCTTAGGCGGCAGCGTAAGATTATTTTATCTCTCTCCCTTTTTACTGGCTTTTTCATTGGTGGAACTATTTTTGTTTACATAGTGGCGTATTTTACTGAGTTTATCAATAATAATGTGAAGTCGGAGTCATTTTTTATTCAGCACATTGGTACTTTCTCTGCAAATATCATTACAATGTTTTCATTTATCTCTTTATATAAATTTATTCCAAGTGTCAAAGTCAAGTGGCTACATTCAATAGTTGCAGGAACTAGCGCCAGTCTTGCGTTTATCTTTTTACAGCTAGGGTTTGGTTTATCGATGAATTATCTTCAAAAAGACTATGAGCAGTTATATGGTTCGCTTGCAATGTTGCCAATTTTTCTTCTGTGGCTTTACTTATCTGTGCTAATACTACTTTTAGGTGCTCAGATTATTTATGTCTTGCGGACTAGTCCGAGCAAACGTAAAATATCAGGTTCTATTTCACAATGAGCAAAGTACTGGTTCGTTGTCTCCTGCGAATAATTAGACGGTATGTTCCTGCGCCAATACAGGCTGCAGTTAATTTTGCTTGTAAAATGATGTTGAATTTTTATCGTTCAGAAGGCTTTATGGCGGTAAATAGCTTGTCTTTTTCTTTTCTGTTATCTTTTATTCCATTTGCCTTAGCAATTGCCAGTATTAGTTATTGGTCACCAATTTCAAACAAGATTATTAATTCCAGTGTAAACTATGTTTTTGTCCATTTCTTACCGCAAACTGGTGGTGTGCTTTACAAGCAATTTAAGGTTTTTTTACGTCATACTACACATTTGCCTTGGTTTGGTTTTGTTTTTTTGGTGATTACCGCATATAATCTCATTATGAGCGTTGAAACACACTTAAATAAAATGTTACATATCCTGCGACCACGTAAAATTATTTATTCTTTAGGATTATATACGGTTTTTATCATCCTTGGTGCGCTGATTGTGTATGCGGAAGTGTATTTGCGGATATTTTTATTGAGTATGAGCTATATGACTGATTTTGAGCACTATGTTATTATAGGGCTGAATTTTGTTTTAAGTAGTGCATTATTTTGTGGGGTATATTATTTTATTCCAGGGCAACATGCCAGATATTCATCAGTATTAGTTACTGGGATGGTGGCAAGTATTTTATTTAGTCTTAGTAAGATGGTCTTTGTCTTCTATGCCACACATTTTTTTAAGAACTATGATTTAATCTATGGTTCATTAGTAATTATTCCATTGTTTTTATTGTGGCTTTATATTGCCGTTCTGAATTTATTATTTTGTGCACAGATTATGTATGTACGTGACTTTCATCGATTTTATCTTCCACAAAATCAACACGAATAAGTTAGGATTTTTGTAAATAATTATGGTAGAATAACGCCAGTCAAAATCGGATTTGAATTCTCCAGCTTGCGCGATTTTGGTTTATGCTTTACGGCTAAAGGGAGAGATACATATTAACTATACATGTCACTATTCCATCCTCTTAGCTTGTGAGCCTAATTTAGATTAAGGTTTTACAAGGATAAATACATTATGTCACAATTTCTTTTTACTTCTGAATCAGTGTCTGAAGGTCATCCAGATAAAGTTGCTGATCAGATTTCTGATGCTATTTTAGATGCGGTTTTTACCCAAGATAAATATGCCCGGGTGGCTGCTGAAACATTGGTTAATACTGGATTGGTTGTACTTGCTGGCGAGATAACTACTTCGGCACATGTTAATTACCAAAAAGTTGTACGCGATACTATTCGTGAAATTGGTTATACCAAAAATGAATATGGTTTTGCTGCGGACAGCTGCGCTATTTTAGTAAATTATGATGAACAATCGCCGGATATTGCTCAGGGCGTTAATGAAGGTCAGGGGCTTGATTTAGATATGGGTGCAGGCGATCAGGGCTTAATGTTTGGTTATGCTTGTGACGAAACGCCAACTTTAATGCCATTGCCGATTTATTATTCGCATCGTTTGATGGAAACGCAGGCACAAGTACGTAAATCAGGTCAATTAGCATGGTTGCGCCCAGATGCTAAAGCGCAGTTAACTGTCCGTTATGATAGTGCAACTGGCAAAGCCTTATCTTTTGATACGGTAGTGTTATCAACTCAGCATGACCCTGATTTAACTCATAAGCAAATTGAAGAGGCAGTAATTGAAGAAATTATTAAGCCTACTTTACCTAGTCATATGCTTACCAAAGATACTAAATACTTTATTAATCCAACCGGACAGTTTATTATTGGTGGACCGATGGGGGATTGTGGTTTAACTGGACGTAAAATTATTGTTGATACTTATGGCGGTGCAGCTCCTCATGGGGGCGGTGCGTTCTCTGGTAAAGATCCATCTAAAGTAGATCGTTCGGCGGCCTATGCTGCACGCTATGTTGCCAAAAATATCGTTGCATCAGGCTTAGCACGCGAGTGTCAGGTACAAATTGCCTATGCCATTGGAATAGCTAAACCTGTTGGAATAAATGTTGATACTTTTGGTAGCGGTAAAATTAATGATCGTGAAATAGAAAAATTGATCTTAAATAATTTTGATTTACGCCCTAAAGGTATTATTCAAGAACTAGATTTACTGCGTCCAATTTATCGCAAAACGGCTGCTTACGGACATTTTGGGCGTGAAGATGCTGAGTTTAGCTGGGAAAAAACCGATAAAGCAGAATTATTAGCCAGTTTTCGTTAACTCCTTGTAAGTATTAGTTTTGGTGGCACTATATTTAAACCTTTATAACTAGTACTGAAAATTATGCTGCTGTGATTTATTTGCAGCAGCTTTATTGATGATATACTTTAAATTAGGACGCTATACTAATGTTAACTAAACTTTCTTATCAATTAGTAATTTTGTTAAGCAGTGCTTTTGCTAGTATGGCAGCAGCTAATGCTAGTGAAACACTACTGGTTGGTACAACAGGTGACTATCCGCCGCTAACTTACAAAGTCGGTTCTAATTATACGGGGAGCGACATCAAGGTTATCCAAGATTTTGCTAAATCGCAAAATATGAATATCAAATATGTTGCCACAACTTGGCCGATGCTTAGCAATGATTTAAGCAATAAGAAATTTATGGTTGCTGTAGGAGGGATTTCTGCTAATCCAGAGCGCAGTGCATCTTTTAATATCTCTAACGCAGTGAGTGAAACGCATAAAGTTCCGATGATAAAATGTAGTGATATTAAACGTTTTAATAATTTTGCTGCGATTGACAGTGAAGAGGTAACAATAGTTGAAAATCGCGGGGGTACTAATCAGGATTTTGTTCTTAAAAACATTAAGCATGCGCCAATTTTACTGGTTAATAGCAATTTCACTGCATTAGAAACAATTTCTGGCAGACAAAATACTAGTGCTCATCCGTATGTAATGTTTACCGATAATGTTGAAGTTGATTATCGTCATCGAATTAACCCACTGTTATGTCAGGCAAAGATTCCAGAGAAATTCTCTAGCAGTGATAAGGTCTTTTTATTTGCAAAAAATCCAGAAGGTTTAAAATTGCGTGATACGTTTAATAACTGGTGGAAAGAGCAAAAGCACTAAATCAGCTCGCGTGCCATAATCAGTGCATCTTTGTATTTACCATTAACGTTGTAGTAGTTTTTACGGGTGTTAATTACGTTGAAGCCAAGCTTCTGATATAAATTAATTGCCGTCTCATTGCCAACCATTACTTCTAGAAATATCTGGCTTGCTGCATATTTTTTTAGTTCATTACATACATTGTTTAAGATGGTGTACCCGTATCCTTGGCGCTGATATTCGTAGCGCACGCATAATTGCAATATTTCGGCCTGATCTAGTACTTGACTATACACGCAAGCTCCACACAGAATCTCATCGACAAAAAGTCCCAAAATAATATGATTGGGATCTTCTGCTGATTGCTGATAATTAAATAACGACCACGGGGTAGCATTAGCTCTGGCGTCTATTGCCGCAAGTTCGCTTAATTCATGTATTTTAAGTTCGCGTAGCTGTTGCATTTTGTTTGTTAACTTTATTTAAATTTTGCTCATGGAGGTTCATTGCGACTTTATTACGTACATAAAGCAAATCAGCATTAAAGACAGAGCAACGCTCCAGTAAATCTGACCTAGCAATAGCTAACATTTGCTGAGTTGTTGGATAGTTTTGTTCCATATATTCATAATCATCATAAAGTTCATGGTCTATTTTGTCTTTATACGTAATCATTCCTCCACCAGTAATAATACTATTCTCAGGAGTTAAGCTTTTGTTTTGGCTTAGTAGTAAAGCTAAATCCTCTGGGTTTACCAGTTGCGGTTCAATCAAATATGTTAAGCTAGCTTGATTAAATGCTGCTACATAGATTTGTCCGAGGCGTGCATCTAAGGTTACGATTAAATTAGGCTTATGTTGTGTTAGAGTGGAACTATACAATGTAAACATTGGTACGGGTAATAATTGGCACTGAATTGAGTATGCTAAACCTAAAGCAACGCTTAACCCAATCCGTAGTCCAGTAAATGAGCCTGGTCCTTGGTTATATGCAATTAATTCAATATCTTTTAATTCTAATTGTGCATCATCTAGAATTTGCTTAATTTTGGGTATAATGTGTTCTGATTGGCGACTACCTATCTTCTCACAGTAGAAGAGCTCTTGTTTTGAATTGGATACAACACCCAAGGATAAAAATTCATTGGCAGTATCAATAGCAAGTAAATTCATATTTAATCAATCCGTTTAGCTAGTTGTTGCAGCATCGCCGACTCAGGCTCTGCCAACATGGTGAAAACTCCGATTTTACTACTTTTTTTATGTAGCTTGCATTGGTTTTCTAAATTAGCTTTATTGCTGATGCTAACGCCTAACCATTCCAATTTATGACAGATAAGTTGGCGTAATCTAGAATTATTTTGTCCAAGTTTACCTGTAAATACAATTCCGTCAATACCTTGAACAACGTTAACCAATTTTGCGATAGTATCACTTATTTGGTTGGTATAATAATCCAAACTCAATTGAGTATCTTCTGAGTTTAAGTTAATTATCTCTTCAAGTGATGCTACTTTATGCCCACTAATAGTCAGTAAATTGGCATCACTTACGGAGTTATCGTTAATCAGAGTATTTAATTTTAAATCTCCGTATCCTGCAGTATGAATAGAGGGAAGTTCGTTATGCAATGCACTGGAAGAGCAGTAAGAGCTTTTACCATTTTTAATTGCACAACAAACATTAAGACTATCTTGTAAATAAGCAATAATCCAGCGTCCTTTTGCCATTTTTTTGTCACTAATATCACCAAATTTGGCACTGATTCCAGCAAAAACTAAGCCTAAATTACCATAATTTTGAATACCTTGCGCTAAATGTGTATCTGATAATGAAATTATACGATGTTTAGGTGCAATATGTTGATGGAAAGAAGTGTCAAAGCATGCGTAATGTTTGGCATGCGCATAATTGGTTAAATAAGCGGATGCTAAAGCTAAGTCAGCCTCTTGCTCATTGGGCGCTAAAAAGCTATATTGTTGTAGCTGCTCAATTACGATTGAATTTAATAGAGTTATATCATTAAATTCATTACCACCACATGCAATTTTATGAACAATAAAATCAAAGTTGTAACTACTAAAATTATCATCAGTGACAATTCTTGAATAATCCACAGTTCCGTCATTTCGTACAGGAAGTTTGAATGGCTGGTTTTGGAGCTGTTTATTTTGTGCGTTATAAATTATCCAGTTACCAGTGTTGGTGTCATCCCAGCTGATTTTACCGCGACGTTGTAAGCTATGCTTTTTATTAAAAAGCTTAAATATTTTATAGTTTATCTTACGTGGGCTTTGATAAATTGTTAACACAAGCATGAAAACTCTCTCTTTAACGTAACTACTTCTCACTCATAAACTGCCACAATATGCAGTTACTTTTTAACTTTGTACCGCAGTTATTGCAATAGTATAGATAATATCATCTACAGTTGCGCCACGTGATAAATCATTTACTGGTTTATTTAAACCTTGTAGCAATGGACCAATGCTCAATACATTGGCACTTCTCTGCACGGCTTTATAAGTTGTGTTACCCGTATTTAAATCTGGAAAAATACATACTGTAGCTTTTCCTGCAACAGGACTATTTGGGGCTTTTTTTTCTGCTACATCTTTAATCATTGCCGCATCGTATTGCAGTGGTCCATCAATTATAATGTCCGGTCGTTTTTGACGTACCAGTTCAGTTGCGGCTTTAACTTTTTCGACCTCTGCACCAGTACCTGAAGTTCCAGTTGAGTAACTAATC
>SSGY01000124.1 GCA_008017145.1 Neisseriales bacterium | reverse complement strand
CCAGTAATCATGTTTTTGATGTAATCGGCATGTCCTGGACAATCAACGTGTGCATAGTGACGACCTGCTGTTTCGTATTCTACGTGAGCTGTATTAATTGTAATACCACGTGCTTTTTCTTCTGGAGCGCTATCGATTTGATCGTAACCTTTTGCAGTACCACCAAATTTTTTAGATAGGATTGTAGTAATCGCAGCTGTTAATGTAGTTTTACCATGATCCACGTGACCAATTGTTCCTACGTTCACATGCGGTTTCGTGCGTTCAAATTTTTCTTTAGCCATTTTATATAACTCCAAATAGTGAGACAAAATTTAACTATAATTTTATATGGTGCCCAGGATCAGAATTGAACTGACGACCTCTCCCTTACCAAGGGAGTGCTCTACCCCTGAGCCACCTGGGCATTTTAACTTTTTATTTTACAAAACTTTAGATTGGAGCGGGAGAAGGGAATCGAACCCTCATCATAAGCTTGGAAGGCTTCTGCATTACCACTATGCTACTCCCGCGAAGCTGTCAGTTTTATTCTGGCATGATTCTAATACATTGAATTGTTTTTTGCAAGAATTTTATTAACTTTTTATGCTTTACGCTATCTGGTGGAGAGGGCAGGATTCGAACCTGCGAAGGTAAAACCGCCGGATTTACAGTCCGGACCCGTTGGCCGCTTGGGTAACCTCTCCATTGATGAGGTACTCATTGTATCCAAAAACCACTCTCTCGTCAAGTAAAAATTGAATTTATTTTACTAAAAAAATTTAACAACTCTACAAATAGCAACTAAAACAATAAATTAATCTTAATACCCCACAAACAACGTAGTGACCTACATTACCTAGTTTAAAGAATTTTAATTTATCCCATAGACCATATTCAAGCTAGAAATTGCGTTAGTTGCTGCATTACCAGCTGGCGGATTAGAATTATAAGTCAATTGATAATTAATCCCAATGCCAAAATTCTTATTTATTTGTATGTTTAAGGTAGATATCGAGTAGGTTGTCGTATTATTCTGAGCAGCCGTATTTTGTAACTGTTCATAGAAAGTTAGGATATTGCTTAGATTAAGGTTATAGGTTGCCTGCGTTAACCATTGTGGCTGTGTACCAGCAACATTAGTAGAAACAACGTGACGTTGCTGCAACCCCGGTCCAAGCGCTAGCTGCAAACCCATTAAGTCATTATTAAAAATCTGCAGTTTATAACCAATATTTTCATTCCAAACGTAATAAAAGCCATCGTTTGCATCATTCAAATAAGACGCTTGAGCGAATATCCCGCTATATTTATTGAACATATATGCACCATTTTGTTGGAGATATAGTCTATTTTTATTTGAGCCTGACCCAGAAGTTTGTAGATTATCATACTGACCGATGCTGTTAAATTGCCAGCCAACAGCCCCTGATTCTGGTTTATAATTAACAATAGCACTACCATTGACACTACTACTATTAGTGTCACCACTGGCACCTCCTGCGCCAAAACCAAACTGCGAGCCCAACCATGGATTATATGCTGGTTTAGCTGGTGGTGGAGCAAAGATACTAGGATTAACAGAGGTTACTGGCAGTAGCTGTGATTCATAAAGCGTGGCAATTGAATTATAGTAACTTGATTTTTGAGCATATTGATTTGCTAATTGGTGATATTGATCTGCCAGTGAAACACTTGACTCTACTTCTAGCAACTCAGTTGCAAAACAGTAATGACAAGAATAGAAAGCACTACTAGCAGCTATAAATAATAATTTTTTCGACATTTGCGTATGGTCCTTTTCCTAATTTCTCAATTCATACAAAATTCATTATTTGGGTAAATCTCCTTTGCGATTTTTAGGTTATAGATAGTAAAAATCTTTAAGCATATTATTTGCTTAAAGATTTTATAAAAATAGATGCACCAGATGCTGTCAAAATAGGTCAAGAATGCAGCAACCTCAATGCAAAATGAAATAAACTACACCTTCACACTATGTTTACATTTAGGACAAATATGTTGCGTGCCTTTAGTTTTGGTAGTATGTACCATCATTACAGGATAATTACACTCTGGACAGCTTGCGCTTATTGGCTCATACTTGAAAATAGTTTTACATTCTGGGTAATTATTACAAGAATAAAACACGCCAAAACGCCCTTTTTTCGGAATAACTTTACCCTTTTTACATTCCGGACAACCCACTGCATTTTCAACTTCTGGAGTATCCATATTTTCAATGTGTTTGCATTTTGGATAATTGGCACACGAGATGAATTTACCAAATTTACCATTACGGATTAATAGTTTGCCTCCATCTTTAGGACAAACCCGCCCTTCAACTTCTTCAGGAGGTGCAACAACTTCACTATTCCCATCTTTATCGACTTTGCGCATATAGTTACACTCTGGATAGCCTGAACAACCTATAAAGCGCCCGTATTTACCAAAGCGCGAGATAAGCGGCTTGCCGCACTCAGGACAGTTTTCATCAAGCTTTTCGCTGGTTAGTTCCATCTTTGAAATATTTTGTTTCTCGGTAACCAAAGCGTGCAACTCATCCCAAAATTGGTGTAGCGTCGGTAATTTGGCACTCTTACCAATCGCAATATTATCCAAAGTATCTTCTAAATTTGCAGTGAATTGTAAATCAACATATTTAGTCAGATGATTAGTTAAAAATAAGCTGACAATAGCACCAATTTCAGTTGGTACAAAGCGTTTTTTATCCATCACCACATATTCACGTTTTTTAAGCGTTGCAATGATTGATGCATAAGTCGACGGACGACCAATTCCTAGTTCCTCGAGTGCTTTAACTAAAGAAGCTTCAGTATAACGTGGCTTAGGTTCGGTTTGATGCGCAGTAATATCAAGGCTATCAACTGGTACCATTTCACCTTCGATCAGCTCTGGCAAACGAGCTTCTTCGTCTTCATTTACCACGCTATCTTCAAAAGTTTCCTGATAGACCTTCATAAAACCATCAAAGTTAACCATTACCCCATTAGCTCGAAATACCGTGTTCCCTAGCTCAAAATCAATTGCGGTCGTATCTAAAACCGCCGGACTAATCTGCGATGCCAGTGTACGCCGCCAAATTAATTCATAAAGTTTAAACTGATCTGCATTAAGATAAGCTTTAACACTATCTGGTGTACGCAAAATTGAAGTAGGACGAATTGCCTCATGGGCTTCTTGCGCATTTTTAGATTTACTAATATAAACATTGGCTTTTGCAGGTAAATAACGCCCATCAAAATTTGCTGTAATATATTCGCGAATTTCTTCTATGGCTATAGCAGATAATTGCACTGAATCGGTACGCATATAAGTAATCAAACCGACAGATTCTTTGCCTAATGCAACCCCTTCATAAAGGGTCTGAGCAATACGCATAGTACGATCAGTGGCAAAGCCCAGCTGACGGGATGACTCTATCTGCAAGGATGAAGTAATAAATGGTGCAGTTGGGTTTTTCTTTTTTTGTTTCTTGCTAACTTTACGGATTTTCGCCTGTTCAATCCCACTAATACCCGCGACAATATCTTTGGCATACTGTTCGGTAGTGATGGTACGGGTTTCAATTTTAGTTCCCGCATGCTCAATTAATTTAGCACGAAATTTAATCCGTTCTTTATGACTAAATAAATGTACGCCAAAATAATCTTCTGGAACGAATTTCTTAATTTCATCTTCGCGTTCACAAATCAAGCGTAAAGCTGGAGATTGAACCCTTCCCGCGGATAGACCAGGTTTAATCTTGCGCCATAATAAGGGCGAAACATTAAACCCGATAAGATAATCCAAAGTAAGTCTGGCTTGCTGAGCATCAACCAAATTGGCATCAATCTGACGAGGATGAGCAACCGCTTCTAATATTGCGGGCTTGGTAATTTCATTGAATGTTACCCGAGCAACATGGCGCCCTGCACACAAATTATTATCACGTAAAATCTCAGTAATATGCCAAGCAATCGCTTCTCCCTCACGGTCCTGATCGCTTGCCAGAAATATAGTGTCGGCTTTTTTAGCAGCCGCCAAAATTTCATCTACATGTTTTTGATTTTTAGCAATTAATTGATACTTGGGTAAAAAATCGTTATTCACATCAATTGAACCATTTTTTTTGGGCAAATCACGTACATGCCCAAATGAGGCTAAAACTGTAAATTCATTATCTAGATATTTACTAATAGTCTTAGCTTTAGCAGGAGACTCAACAATCAATAGCTTACGTGCCATAGTTAACCTTTAATATTTTTTAATGTATTGTAAAATTATTCGAGCAGTAATACGCACTACCACTGCCACTGGAATTTAACAGATTATACTTATAATGCTGCAAATGGTAAGTTAAACCTTCCAAAATTAGTTGCATCTCATCATCTTCAAATTCACCATCCAAACCTAATTCACCTAAACGATCTAATAAAATCTCACGTTCAATTAAAGAAATGCTCTTACTCTGCTCCCACTCCAAAATTTGGCGAATTATTGCTCGCGGTAGATGCTTTTCTTCCCAGCTACTAATAGTTCTAATTGCCGATGGATTAATTTCTAATTCAGTGCCACCTTGCAAAATCGGTGCAAACCACTCTAGCGCTTCTGATATTTCTTTTGCCGTAAACTTATGTTCATTTAGTAACTCTTTAACCAAACCTTCTTGATTAAAATATAAGTTTTGATCTTTTGCGGTTGCAAATAAAAACTGTAATATTTCGATCATATTTTGCCTATCTAAAAATCCGCTGATAACGTCCACCGCCACAATTAATTATTTGTCCGGCAAGCTCCAACTCCAATAGTTTGCCACATAACTCACCAAAATCAATAGCTAATTTTGCACATAAGCTATCTACCGACAACGGATCGTAGCCTAAAGCCTGTAATATTGGATCTTCATTATTTGTATTAATCTCATTGTGAAACAGTGTATTTTGCAGCACAGAAAATTCATCGAGCACATCACTCGCGGTCTCAATTAATTTTGCACCTTGTTTGATTAATTTGTGGCATCCGCGCGCCATTGGGTTATGAATTGATCCTGGAATTGCCATCACATCGCGCCCCATTTCAAGCGCAAAATTGGCACTAATCATTGAACCACCATCGCTGGCTGATTCAACTACTAAACAAGCTTTACTTAGTCCGACGATAACTCGATTACGGCGGGGAAAATTTTGGGTTTGTGCTGGCGTACCTAATTTAAATTCACTCAAAATCAAACCATGTTTTGCCATTTGGCGATAAGTTTCCCGATTGGATGCTGGATAAACCAAATCCATTCCAGTGCCAATCACTGCAATTGACGAAGCTCCATTCGTTGCCGCTAATGCTCCTTCATGAGCTGCTTTATCAATGCCCGCAGCCAAGCCACTGACAACTGTAACACCACGACTAGCTAGTTCACTAGCAAAGCTTTTAGCATTTTCGATACCCTGAGTACTTGGATGACGAGTACCGACCATCGCTATTTTATTGAGGTTTTGCAGTAAGTTTAGATTGCCTTCGGCAAAAAGAACTAGAGGTGGGTTGGCTATTTGCGCCAACTCTGCGGGATAAGAAGCATGCTCCAAAGTCAACAAATGGCGATTTTCTGGTATTTGTGATTGCCAATTAAGTGCACTCTCAACAGCACCATCTACATCAGTACTCAAGAGGCTCTTGGCTATACCTTTACTAACTACAGCAGACAAACTATTAAAGCTCTGCGTAAAGATATTTTCAATACTACCAAAATGCTGGATTAATTTTAACCCAGTTGCAGGACCTACCCCATAACTAAAGGCAAGTTTTAACCATAATTTAAGATTTGTATTTGTCATTCTTGTGATTGTACTACAGAATATAGTTCGATGGCACGACTAGAATTAGTTACTAAACCAAAAGACAATTTATCATATACTTTGTAAACGATAACTTCTCCAATAATTTCTGGCGGCATCACTAAATATTTGGGTTTATCTTGATTCGATGTAGGGTCAACAATCTTACGCGTACTGGTAACATCAAACACTAAACCAACATCAACTCCATCACGATCACCACGGTTAATCACCACGGTATTGTCTTCCGCAGTGGAAGTCAATGAATCATAAAGCGCAACAATCTTACCACTAATAATCTGATCGGATTTGTGCGGAACTATCACAGGAATATCAGGCTCTGCTACGGTCATGACTCTGTCCAAAGGTGAAATCTGACTAACCGTATTATTAACGTGCAAAGTACTCACCGGACCCAATTGATCAAGAATTGCCGTGCCATCCCAGCGCACTTCATAACCAAGAGACTCCTTACTATCAGGATCAACTATTTCGCGAAACTTGCTCAAAACCGATACCTGTGAACCAAGGCCAATACCCGTTAGCCCCTTGACATAAATATTGTCACCAGCGGTATACATATATTGCCCAACTTCACCACCAGCAACTACAACAGGGAGGGACTCAAAAATATTTTGATCAACAAGCGTTGGCTTCATTAGCAGATTTCTAAGTTTACGAATAGACATGGGTGGCAATGCATCACTATCTATATCTCTGGCAGTTGGAACTAATTTTTCATACCCCGGAGAAATAGAGCCATTATTACCGCGATTAACTACTAAAACCTTATAACCATCAACACCAAGTATCTGCAACTGATCTCCTGGGTAAAGTTTAGTGGCATTAAAGCGGCTAACTCCCATAAATTGCGACCAATATGAGATTTTTTTGAGGTACATTTCTGCTAATTTCATTACAGTGTCTGTTTTTTTCACAGTATAGCTGCGTGGAGCAGTTGATTTTACCAAGTCAGCACGTACGCCTGTAGTGTTACTTTGCACACTAATTACACGCGGTGTTGAGTCGCTAAAAGAAATTACACCATCGCTCTCAGCGGCATAGCATACTGACAAACTTAGTGAATTTAATAACAATAATAATATTTTTTTGAGCATTTAAGTAGCTTTCTTGCTAGAATAACGTTCTTTAGAACTAGTATTATATATTTTCATATGCTTAATCAAGGTACTATTTAATGGCTATTTTATCAATTTTACATTATCCTGACCCGCGGCTGCATCTAAAAGCTAAAGAGGTTACAGAATTTAATGCTGAACTTAAACAATTAGTTACAGACATGGCTGAAGCCATGTATAACAGCAACGGCATTGGTTTGGCTGCTAATCAAGTAAATATCCAAAAGCGTTTATTTATAATGGATTTAGCCAAAGAAGGAGAAACTTCCCGTCTACAAGTATTTATTAATCCACGTTTTTTAGAAAAACGCGGTGAAGTACGTGGTGATGAAGGATGCTTGTCTGTGCCGGGAGTATTTGAGCCAGTCACCCGTGCAGAATGGATTAAAGT